>DASWDC010000001.1:0-3384 GCA_036395655.1 Actinomycetota bacterium
GATCACGATCGCCGGCATGGCCGGCTCGGTGGTCCTGGGCGCGGCCAGCGACCGGATCCGGCGGCGGAAGCCGTTCCTGGTCCTGGCCGGCGTGGTCGCCGCGCCGATGCTTTGGTTGCTGGGGCACCTCGGGTCGCTCGGCGCGCTGGTGCCGGTGGCGTTCGTGATGGGGTTCTTCCTGCTGGCGGCCCTGCCGATCGCGATCGCGGTGGTGTCAGAGGACCGCACGCTCGGCCCGCAGGTCGGCAGCACCGCCGTCGGCGTGATCCTGCTCGCCGGCAACCTCGGCAGTGCCGTGGTGGTGGCGGTGATGGGCGCGCTGAAGGGCCCAGGAGGCGACTTCAGCACCGCCATCGCGCTCATCACCGGCCTGGCGGTGGTGTTCGTGGGGATCACCCTCACCATCCCCGACCCGCTGCGTCCAGGCCCGGCGGCGGCTGAGCGCGCCGGACCCTGAGGCCGGCAAGGCCATCACCCCAGCGGGATCACCACCCGCTGGCAGCGTGGACTGGGTGTGCGGCTTGCCACGCGGGGTGGTGCACCCCGCCGCCAGGGCGACGGCGAGCAGCACCACCAAGCCAAGGCCGGGAACTGGAACGGCCCTGGGGCGTTGGCCGGTGTCGGTCGGGGCTGCGCGCATCCTGGTCCAGGATGACACGCCTCCGCTCGACCGCGCCCCGGTCCCCTTGGGGGTGGCGTCGCGGACGTGCTGGGCGAACGACCCTACGGTAAGCCTGGCCGTGCTGGTGGTGGTTTGGCTTCCCCGGCCCCCGGCTACGCCAGGACTTGAGGAACACGACGATACGGAAGGAGTGTTCCAGGATGACTCGTACGATCCGTGAGGTCATGACCGGCAACCCGCGGACCATCAGCGCCGGAGCGCCGGTCACCGACGCCGCCCGCGCCATGCGGGACGCCGATGTCGGCGCGGTGATCGTGCTGGACGATGGCAAGGTCGGCGGCATCGTCACGGACCGGGACATCACCATCCGGTCGACCGCCTTCGGCTACGACCCGAGCAGCACGCCCGTCCGCCAGGTGTGCAGCACCGACGTGACCACGCTGTCGCCCGACGACGACCTGCGTGAGGCCGTCCTGCTGATGCGGTCCAAGAACGTCCGCCGGCTCCCGGTCGTCGATGGCAACCAGCCAGTCGGCATGGTTTCGCTCGGCGATCTCGCCATCGAGCGCGACCCTGAGTCGGCGCTCAGCGACATCAGCGTGGCGCCGCCCAACCAGTGATCAGCGAACCGGCCGCCGTCACCGACGGCCGCCACGATGGCGCCGCCACGGCGCCATCGTCTCCCTCTACCTGACCCTGGTCAGCCTACCTGACCCTGGTCACCGCACCGTCGGCGGCGGAGCCGACCGTGGCGACGTACTTGGCGAACACGCCGGAGGGGTAGCGCGGCGGCGGCGCGGTCCAGCCGTCCAGGCGGCGGCGCAGCTCCTCGGCGCTCAGGTCCACCTGGAGCGAGCGGGCCTCCACGTCGATGGCGATCAGGTCGCCGTCGCGCAGGACCGCCAGGGGACCGCCGGCGGCTGCCTCCGGCGCGGCATGGCCGACCATCAGCCCACGGGTCGCGCCGCTGAAGCGCCCGTCGGTCACCAGCGCGACGTCGCGGTCGAGGCCGTGGCCGACGATCGCGGCGGTGACGTCGAGCATCTCCCGCATTCCCGGCCCGCCGGCTGGGCCCTCGTAGCGGATCACCACCACGTCGCCGGCGGCGATCCCGCCCTGCTGGACGGCCATGTAGGCCGCCTCCTCGGAGTCGAACACCCGCGCGGGGCCGTGGTGGCGCCGCAGCGTGGTCCCCCCGGCCTTGACCACCGCCCCGTCGGGGGCGAGGTTGCCGCGCAGGATCGCCAGCGACCCGCCCGGCTTGAAGGGCCGCTCGGCCGTGGCGACAACGCGGCCGTCGGGCACGCCTTGGACGCGGCCGGCGATCTCGCCGAAGCTGCGCCCATCCACGCTGCGCGCGTCGGCGTGGACCAGGCCGCCGCGCACCAGCTCGGCCAGCAGCAGGGGCGTGCCGCCGGCGGCGTGGAAGTCGCTGGCGACGTACTCCCCGCCTGGTTTCAGGCTGGCGAGCACCGGGGTGCGGGCGCTGACCGCGTCGAAGTCGTCCAGGGTGAGCGGCACGCCCGCCTCCCGCGCGATCGCCAGCAGGTGCAGCACCCCGTTGGTGGAGCCGCCAGTCGCCGCCACCGCGGCGATGGCGTTCTCCAGCGATACCCGGGTGACCAGGTCGAGCGGGCGCCGCCCGGCGGCCAGCACCGCCATGGCGAGGCGGCCGGCCTGCTCGGCCTGCTCGCCCCGCGCCGGGTCCACCGCCGGCGCGAGGCTGGACCCGAACGGGGCCACCCCGAGGAACTCGATCGCCGTGCCCATGGTGTTGGCGGTGTACTGCCCGGCGCAGGTCCCCGGGCCGGGGCAGGCGACCCGCTCCAGCTCGGCCAGGTCCTGGTCGGAGAACCGCCCCGCCGCCCGCTCTCCCAGCGCCTCCCACATGTCCTGGATGGTGACCGCCCGGCCGCGGAAGCTCCCCGGCAGCATCGGCCCGCTGTAGAGCACCACCGCGGGGAGGTTCAGGCGGCACAGCGCCATCACCGCCGCCGGCACGGTCTTGTCGCAGCCGACCAGGCACACCAGCGCGTCGAAGCGGTGCGCGCGCACCATCAGCTCGATCGAGTCGGCGATCACCTCCCGGCTGACCAGCGACGCCTTCATCCCCTCGGTGCCCATGGTGAGGTTGTCCGACACCGCGTTGGTGTTGAACTCCAGCGGCGTCCCACCCGCCGCCCGCACCCCCGCCGCGACCCCCTCCGCCAGCAGCCGCTGGTTCAGGTTGCACGGCATCGTCCCCGTCCAGGTCGAGGCGATCCCCACCACCGGGCGGGCGATCTCCTCGTCGGTCAACCCCATCGCCCGCAGGTGCGAGCGGGCAGGCGCCCGCTCAGGCCGGAACCGCGGCTCGTTGCTCATCCTTCAGCTCCCTCGGACTCGGACTCGGACGTGGACTTGGCGAACACGACCAGGGGGATGCGGCCGTAGACCGGCGCGGGCGGCTGGGTGGGGTCCTCGGCGGCGGCGTCGGCCTCCAGGCGGCGGAGCCCCGCCTCGAATTCCGTGTCGGGCAGGTGCTGCAGTGCGGTGTCGGCGCGCAGGCGCGTGCGGGCGGCAGCGTCGCGGAGGCTGGCCGTGGCGATGTCGGTGACGCCCTCGACATGCTCCAGCGAGAACCCGGCGCCGGCGAAGACCGCCACGGTCTCGTCCAGGCGTGGCGCGATCGTGGTGATCACCCGCTCGGCCCCTGGGAAGTAGCGCAGCATGAAGGTCAGGTCGACCAGCTCCGGGATGTCGGGGAAGACGCCGCGGAGCAG
>DASWDC010000002.1:0-8239 GCA_036395655.1 Actinomycetota bacterium
CCGAGAAGGCCCAGCTCGCCAAGCAGGCCGGCGCGGATCATCTGGCCACGTACGAGGACTTCGGCGAGGTGGTCAAGCAGGTGACCGGCGGTGCCGGCGCGGCAGCGGTCTACGACGGCGTCGGCGCGGCGACCTTCGACGCGAGCCTGGACGCCCTGCGGACTCGCGGCTCCATGATCCTGTACGGGGCGGCCAGCGGGCCGGTCCCCCCCTTCGAGCTCCGCCGCCTGATGACCGGCGGTTCGCTGTACATCCAGCGCCCGACCCTGGTCCATTTCGTCGCCACCCGCGACGAGCTGCTGCGACGCAGCAGCGACCTGTTCGGCTGGATCCGCGACAGCCGCCTGTCGGTCCGCATCGGCGGCACCTATCCGCTGGAGGAGGCCGCCCAGGCCCACGAGGACCTGGCCGGGCGACGGACCACCGGCAAGCTGCTCCTGCTGCCCCGCTGACCCCTGGCGGGCCTGATCAGGGAGGGGTCACGAAGCCGCAGCGCGGCCCATGCGCCTTGGCCAGCTTGAGGTCGAGCGTTGCGAGTCTCGCGTCGAGATATTCCGCGAGCGCGACATACCAGGCGTCGTAGGCTGTGAGGTTGGGGCGCAGCTCCCAGATCCGTGCGGCCAGGGGCACATACGGAAATAGCTCGACTGGCAGGGCCGTCACATCGGCATGGGCGATCGAGGCGGCGTCCGCCGAAATGTGTCCGAGCAGAGCCTCGCGCCGGAGGATGTTGGCAGCCTCCACAGGCATCAAGTGCGGCGCGCTCAACAGCTCGTTGGTATCGAGCACCGAGTCAGCCCAACTGCCGAGTGGACTGACACCAGCGAACGCGGCCACCACCAATGAGGCATCCACGACCAGGGTCATCGACGATCAGCGTCGCGGCTGGCGAGGATATCCTCGGCTGTCAGTGTCCCCCCACCCGTCGCGGCCTTGTGGGCACGCACCTGCGCGACCCAGGCCTCGGCATCAAGTTGCTGGGTCATCTGGATCAACCGGATTCGGAGGTACTCCTGTAGCGAACGGCCAGTCGCCGCCGCGCGAGCAGCAAGCTCGTCGCGGACTTCGTCAGGCACGTTCCGAATCGTGATCGTTGTCATAGATGCATTTTGCAGCTAGTGACGGGCACATCGCAAGCACGAATCAAAGGACGACGACGCTGCGGAGGACCTCACCGCGCTGCATCTTGGCGAAGGCCTCCTCGACCTGGTCGAGCGGGATCGTCTCGGAGACGAAACGGTCGAGGTCGTAGCGGCCCCGCAGGTACAGGTCGATCAGGATCGGGAAGTCCCGGGTCGGCAGGCAGTCGCCATACCAGGAGGGCTTCAGGGCGCCGCCGCGGCCGAAGAAGTCGATCATGCCGAGGTCGATCCGCATCGACGGGTCGGGGACGCCGACCTGGACCATGACGCCGGCGTGGTCGCGGGCGTGAAAGGCCTGCTTGAAGACCTCGGGGCGACCCACGGCCTCGATGGTGACGTCGGCGCCGAAGCCGTCGGTGAGGCGGCGGATCTCGTCGACCGGGTTGGTCTGCGACGAGTCGACGATGTCGGTGGCGCCGAACTCCCTGGCCCACTTGAGCTTCCGCTCGTCGACGTCGACGGCGATGATCTTGCGGGCGCCGACCAGGGCGGCGGCGTGGATGGCGGCGTCGCCGACCCCGCCGCAGCCGAACACCGCGACGGTGTCGCCGCGCTGGACGCCTCCGGTGTTGAGGGCGGCGCCGAAGCCGGCCATGACGCCGCAGCCGACCAGCCCGGCGGCCTCCGGCCGGGCGGCGGGGTCGACCTTGACCGCCTGGCCGGCGGCGACCAGGGTCTTCTCGGCGAACGCGCCGATCCCGAGCGCGGCACGCAGCTCGGTGCCGTCCTCCAGGGTCATCTTCTGGGTCGCGTTGCGGGAGTCGAAGCAGTACCACGGCCGCCCGCGGCGGCAGGAGCGGCAGTGCCCGCAGGGGGCCCGCCAGGCCAGCACCACGAAATCGCCGGGCGTGAGGTTGGTGACGTCCGGGCCGACGGCCTCGACCACCCCGGCGGCCTCGCGGCCGAGCAGGAAGGGGAAGTCCGAGGTGATCGCCCCTTCGCGGTAGTGCAGGTCGGTGTGGCAGACCCCGCAGGCCTGCACCCGGACGAGCGCCTCACCAGGACCGGGATCGGGCACCGAGACCGTGGTGACCTCCACCGGAGCGCCCTTCGACCGTGACACGACCCCACGGACCAGGTGTGGCATTGTGAACTCCTCTCGCTTCCACTGCTCACCAAAGCGATACGGTACTGCAGGGGTTCACCGACATGGAGCCGATTCAGGAGAGCAGGAGCGCCACCCTGCGCCGCGCGCTGGTCGACGAGCTGCGCCGCGACGGCCTGCTCGGCACTGCCGGCACCGGGGACGGATCCGCGGGGGGAGGCGGCCCGGCCAGGTTGGCCGAGGCGTTCCTGGCGGTCCCCCGGGAGCGGTTCCTGCCGGAGCATGCCGCGCGGGACGGGCTGGAAGCGGTCTACGCCAACCGGGCGATCCCCACCAAGCTCGGCCGCAACGGCGGGCCGGTCAGCTCCTCCTCGCAGCCGTCGATCATGGCGCTGATGCTCGGCCTGCTCGACCTGCGGCCTGGCCAGGGGGTGCTGGAGGTCGGCGCCGGGACCGGCTACAACGCCGCCATGATCGGCCAGCTGGTCGGGCCTGGCGGGCGGGTGGTCAGCGTCGAGATCGACCCGGAGCTGGCCGCCCGCGCCAGCGCGGCGCTCGCCGCCGGCGGCCACCACGCCGCGGTCGCGGTCGGCGACGGCCGCGACGGCTGGCCGGCGGGCGCGCCCTACGACCGGATCATCGTGACCGCCAGCTCCCCCGACCTGCCGAAGGCCTGGCTCGACCAGCTGGTGGAGGGCGGCCGGATCGTGGTGCCGCTGCAGCTCCAGCACGACACCAGCGACCATTTCGTGCAGGCGGTGTGCGCGCTGCGCCGGACCGGTGACCGCTTCGTGCCGGCCGGCACGGTCGACGGCAGCTTCATGCCGCTGCGGCCCCGCGCCGACGCCGAGACCCCCTACCCCGCCGGGATCGGCGCGAGCGAGCATCACGATGGCAACTCCGCCCTGCTGAGCCAGCTCTCCGGCGCGGCGCTGCGGAGCCTCCCGCAGGCGGCACGGCGCAAGCTGCTGGCGCTGACCCTCTCCCCGCCGCGGTCCAGCCGGCTCACCCGGCCAGCGCCCTGCACCGCGCTGGAGCTGTTCCTGGTGCTGGCGGCACCGCCCGACCGGCTGGTGCTGCACTACGGCAACGGCACCAAGGCTATCGGCGTGATCGACCGGGGCGGCACCGGCCTCGCGGTGGTCGGCGGTCGGGGCGGCCGCGCGAGCCGCCTGCTGGCCTGGGGCGACCCCGAGCCGGAGGTGCTCCTGCGGTCGCTGATCGCCAGGTGGCGCGCCCTCGGCCGCCCCGGCGCGGAGAACCTGCTGATCGGGGCGAGTTACCCCGCCTCGCGCCGCCTCGGCCGGGCCCCGCCGGGCGGCGGGCGCCCTCCAGCCGAACACCACTGGCGCACCCTGCGGCGTCCGAACTGCATCCTGGAGCTGGACTGGCTGCCGCTGGGCGACGCCGACAGTGCGGACAAACCGGTCCCAGATTGAGGCGGTCCGCCCTCAGGCAAGCAGCGCGTCCGGGCCGAGTTCGGCCTTGATCTCGGCGTAGAGGCCGTTGCGGGGGTCGACGCTGAACTCGTCGCCGAGGCGGACGACCATGGTGTGGTGGGCGCCGCGGATCTGCAGCAGGACGGGGGCTTTGCCGCGGTGGGAGCCGAGGATGCGCTTGAGGCGGTCGACCATGCCGTCGTCGCAACGGTGGGCCTCGACGACCAGCTCGACCGGGCTGGTGCCGGGGTCGTCGAGCTTTGGGGGCTTCACATCCATGGCGACCAGCTTCGGGGTCTCGTCGCGGGCGTCCACCCGAGCCTTGACCACCACCACCGAGTCCTGGACCAGCAGCCCCTGATGCTGCTGGTACATCTGCGGGAAGAAGATGCATTCGGCGGCGCCGTCGAGGTCCTCCATCTCGGCGACCACGTAGGTCTCGCCGCGCTTGGTGAACTTCTTGATCAGCTTGGCGAGGATCCCGGCGACCATCACGGTGGCGCCGTCGGCGCGTTCGGCCAGCACCGACAGGCGCGTGTCGGCCGAGCGGGCCAGCACCGCCTCCATGCCGAGCAGGGGGTGGTCGGAGACGTACTGGCCGAGCATCTCCTTCTCGAAGGCGAGCCGCTGGATCTTGTCCCAGTCCTCGGGGCGGATGGTCGGGACCGGCTCGGCCACGGCCGCGCTGGCCCCGCTGTCCATGCCGCCGAACAGCGAGAACTGCCCGGCGGCCTCGGCACGCTTGCGGGCGACCATCGCCTCGACGTGGTCTTCGTGGATCTCCAGCAGGCCCTTGCGGGAATGGCCGAAGGAGTCGAAGGCACCCGCCTTGATCAGCGACTCGACCACCCGCTTGTTGAGCACCCCGGCGTCGACCTTGTCGCAGAAGTCGAAGAAGTCGGTGAAGCGGCCCTTGGAACGGCGGGCGGCGATGATCCCCTCGACGACCTGCCCGCCGACGTTGCGCACCGCCGAGAGGCCGTAGCGGATCCCGTCCGGGTCGGCCAGCTCGGGATCGGTCCGCGCCGGGGTGAAGTCGGAGTCGGAGTCGTTGACGTCCGGGGGCAGCACGGTGATCCCCGAGCGGCGGCAGGACCCGAGGTACTTCGGCCGCGCGTCCTTGTCGTCCTTGACGCTGGTGAGCAGCGCCGCCATGTACTCGACCGGGTAGTGGGCCTTGAGGTAGGCGGTCTGCCAGGTGACCAGGCCGTAGCCGGCGGCGTGGGCGCGGTTGAAGGAGTAGCCCGCGAACGGCTGGATCAGCGCCCACAGCGTCTCGGCGTCCTTCTTGCTGAGGCCTTTGTCCTGGCAGCCGGCGATGAAGCGGGGCTCTTCCTGCTTCATCAGGTCGAGCTTCTTCTTGCCGATCGCCTTGCGGACGATGTCGGCCTCGCCGGCGGTGTAGCCGGCGACCTTCTGCAGCAGCATGATGATCTGTTCCTGGTAGACCATCACGCCGTAGGTGTCGGCGGTCAGCTCCTCCATCAGCGGGTGCAGGTAGGTGATCTTGCGCGGGTCCTGCTTACCCTGGATGTAGATGGGGATCTGTTCCATCGGCCCCGGGCGGTACAGGGCGATGACCGCGACCACGTCCTCGAACCGGTCGGGGCGCAGCTGCCGCAGGATCCGCCGGACGCCTTCCGATTCCATCTGGAACACCCCGTCGGTGTCCCCCTGGCACAGCATCTTGAAGGTGTCGGCGTCGTCGGTCGGCAGCGTGCCGAGGTCCAGCTCGACCCCGCGCGCGTTCAGGTGCTTGAGGGTGTCGTCCAGCACCGTGAGGTTGCGCAGGCCCAGGAAGTCCATCTTGAGGAGGCCGAGCTTGGCCACCCCGTTCATCTCGTACTGGGTGATGATCGCGCCGTCGGCCTCTCGCCGCATGATCGGCACGGTCTCGACCAGCGGGTCGCGGGCGATCACCACCGCGGCGGCGTGCACGCCCCACTGGCGCCGCAGCCCCTCAAGGCCCTCGGCGGTCTCCAGCACCCGGCGGGCGTCGGGGTCGGTCTCCTTGGCGCCGCGCAGCTCGGCCGACAGCTTGTAGGCCTCGGCCAGCGGGAACTCCTTGCCGAGGACCGGCGGGGGCATCATCTTGGCGAGGTCGTCGCCGAGCTTGTAGGGGAAGCCGAGCACCCGGGCCGAGTCGCGGATCGCCTGCTTGGCCTTGATGGTGGAGAAGGTGACGATCTGCGCGACGTGGTCGTCGCCGTACTTCTCGGTGGCGTAGCGGATCATCTCGGCGCGGCGACGTTCGTCGAAGTCCAGGTCGATGTCGGGCATCTCGCGGCGCTCGGGGTTGAGGAAGCGCTCGAACATCAACCGGTAGTAGATCGGGTCGAGGTCGGTGATCCCCAGGCAGTAGGAGACACAGGAGCCGGCCGCGCTGCCCCGGCCCGGCCCGACGCGGATGCCGTGCTCGCGGGCGTGGTCGCAGAGGTCGCGGACGATCAGGAAGTAGCCGGCGAAGCCGAGCTGGCCGATGATCGACAGTTCGTAGTCGATCCGCTCGGCGGCCTCCTTCGGCAGCGGGTCACCGTAGCGCTCGGCGGCGCCGGCGAGCACCTCGTGCCGCAGCCAGGAGTTGAGGTCGAAGCCGTCGGGGACGTCGAAGCGCGGCAGGATGTTGGTGCCGAACTGCAGCTCGACGTTGCAGCGCTCGGCGATCGCCAGGGTGTTGTCGCAGGCACCGGGCGCCTCGTCGTTGGGGAACAGGGCGCGCATCTCGGCCGGGGATTTGAGGTAGAACTCCTCGGCCTCGAACTTGAAGCGCTTGGGGTCGGCGAGGGTGGCGGCCGTCTGGATGCAGAGCAGCACCTCGTGCGGGCCGTGGTCGCGCTTGTGGGTGTAGTGCAGGTCGTTGGTCGCGAGCAGGGGAAGGTCCAGCTCGCGCGCCAGCGCGATCAGCTCCGGGTTGACCCGCTTGTCCTCGGGCAGGCCGTGGTCCATGACCTCGACGAAGTAGTTGCCGGCGCCGAAGATGTCGCGGAACTCGGCGAGGGTGGCCCGCGCCTTGTCGCGTTCGCCCTTGAGCAGCGCCTGGCTGACCTCGCCGCCGAGGCAGCCGGAGGTGCCGACGATGCCGTCGTGGTGGCGGTCGAGCAGCTCGCGGTCCATCCGCGGCTTGTAGAAGTACCCCTCCAGCGACGCGGACGACACCAGCCGCAGCAGGTTGTGGTAGCCCTGCTGCGTCTCGGCCAGCAGCGTCAGGTGGCTGTAGGGTTCCTCGCCGGCATGCGCCTTCTGCTTGCGGTGCCGCGAGTCGGGGGCTAAGTAGGCTTCCATGCCGATAATCGGCTTGACGCCGTGCTTCTTGCCGGCCTCGTAGAAGTCGACGGCGCCGAAGAGGGAGCCGTGGTCGGTCATGGCGAGGGCCGGCATGCCCATCCGGGCCGCCTCGGCGAACAGGTCGTTCACCCGGGCGGCGCCGTCCAGCATCGAGTACTCGGTGTGGACGTGCAGATGGGTGAAGCTGTCTGGCACCTCTCCCCCTCGCTCCGTCCACAGGCTGTGGGTAATGTTTCCACAGGGTGTGGACAAATTACATGGCTGTAATCCAGCCGCAGGATACCCCGGCCCCGACCCCGTGGGCAATGGCGTCCGGATCGCTGAATCCCTTGCGGCACAAGGGGTTCAGCGAGAAGCCGCAGGTCAGAAATTTTCTTGGCGGAGGCGCTGGAGTACCCGTTCGAGGTCCGCTGGGAGGGCTTCGGTAATTTCGACTGGTTCGCCCGTCACCGGATGCGCAAAGGCGAGCCGCCAGGCGTGGAGGAACGGCCGCGCCAGCCCGAGGCGCGCGGCGAGCACCGGGTCGGCGCCGTAGGTGCGGTCCCCCGCCACCGGGTGGCGCAGGTGGGCCAGGTGCACGCGGATCTGGTGGGTGCGCCCGGTCTCCAGCGCGACCTCCAGCAGGTCGACGGCGGGGAAGCTCTCCTGGACCTGCCAGTGGGTGACGGCGCGGCGCCCGCTCGACTCGGGGACGACGGCCATGCGCTTGCGGTCGCGGGGGTGGCGGCCGAGCGGCGCGTCGACGGTGCCGGTGGGCGCCAGGTGGCCTTGGGCGAGGGCGAGGTAGCGGCGCCCGATGCGGTGGGCGGCCAGCTCGCGGCTGAGGGCGGCGTGGGTGGTGTCGTCTTTGGCGACCAGCAGCAGCCCGGAGGTGTCCTTGTCGAGGCGGTGGACGATCCCGGGCCGGTCGCCGCCACCCGCCCCGCCGCCGCCGGCCGACAGGCGGGTGCCTTCGCGGCCGAGCAGCGCGTTGACCAGCGTGCCGCTGGGGTGGCCGGGGGCGGGGTGGACGACCAGCCCGGCGGGCTTGGCGACCACCAGCAGGTGCTCGTCCTCGTAGCGGACGTGAAGCGGCAGCGCCTCCGGCTGGGGCGCTTCGGCTGGAGGGGCGGCGGGGGGTTCCCAGGCGAGCTGCTCGCCGCCGCGCAGACGGTACGACTTCGGGCGAGCCCTGCCCTCCACCAGGACCTGCCCGGCGGCCGCCCAGCGCGCCACGGACGCACGGGAGACCCCGGCGAGCGCGGCGACCACCTCGTCGAGGCGCTGGCCCGCGCGCTCCTCGGGGACGGTCGCGGTGTGGGTGTGCTCGGGTCCGGGTCCAGGTCCAG
>DASWDC010000003.1:0-3070 GCA_036395655.1 Actinomycetota bacterium
TGGCGAGGGTCCCCTTGCTGGTCTCCGCCCAGCTCTTGGTCCCGAAAGCGGTGCCCTCGTTGAGGGCCTTGCGAGCGCCCTCGTAGGCGTACTCGATGAGCTGCTGGCTGGTGAACGGCACGTCCTCATCCTCCTGCAGAAGTGCGTGGATATTCAGCGCCCCCGGATCACCGTGGAGGTTTTCGGGCACGTGTTCATGGCCAAGCCACCCAAAATACGCATTCCATGACGATTCAGACAAGCGAACGCCGTTGTTGGTGCCGTACGAACCCGGATAGGCCTTGAAGGTGACGGTGGAGCGGTGGGGGACGCCGAAGTTGGCTTCGACCCATTGCATCCAGGTGGCGATGCCGGCGAGGTAGCCGGGGGCGGACGGGGGGTGGGCGGCGGTGCCCACCAGCTCGATCTGGATGACGTTGTTGCGGTTGGTCTCCACGTGGCCGGCGAGGTGGACCAGGGAGCGGGCGGCGCGATTGATGGGGATGTGCTGCCAGATCCGAAACCGGCCGCCCTCGAAGCTGCCGGTGAAATGGGGCCATGAGCCCGTGCTGCGGAAGGCGGCGATCGCTCCGGCGGCGGTCGCGCCCTCAGTGGTGTGGAAGAGCCCCTTGTGGCCGCCGCCGGTGAAGCTACCGGCGTCGACCGGGGCGATCGCCGACCGGCTCGCCGACGGGTACCACAATTCGGCCATGCGTTCCTCCTGGCAGCGCATCGGGACGGGTGCGCTTGCCCTGGCGAAATCTCCTACGACGAGGATCAGAACGCAACCTCTCATACCCACCGTGAGAGGAGGATTACCGCAATCAATTCAATCGAGTCCGAGCCAGCCGAGCACGGTCTGTGCCAGCACAACCACGGACAGCAGGCTGACGACGGCGACGACGCCGCTGGCCAGGGTGCGGAACGCCGGGGTGTTGGCGGCGGGGCCGAGGAGCTGGCGGCGGCTGGTGAGTACCAGGATGAAGACCAGGATGATGGGGGTGATCAGGCCGTTGACCACGTAGGCGTTGATCAGCAGGCTGATCAGGTTGCCGGGCAGCAGCGCGATCGCCGCGCCGACGGCGATCTGGCCGCTGAACAGCCCGAGGAACAGCGGCGCCTGGGTGAAGGTGCGCGACACCGAACGCTCCACCCCGATCGCCTCGGAGAGCGCGTAGGCGGTCGACAGCGGCACCACCGCGGCGGCCAGCGCCGAGGCGCCGAGCAGGCCGATGCCGAACAGCACCTCGGCGTTGGCGCCGGCGACCGGGCGCAGGGCGTGGGCGGCTTCGGCGGCGGAGTGGAGCGCGCCGGTCCCGCCGATGGTGGCGGCGGTGGCGACCATGATGAAGAAGGCGATCAGGCAGGCGAAGATCGCCCCGCCGACCGCGTCGATCCGCTCCAGCTTGTAGTCCTGCGGGCCGATGCCCTTGTCGGCCACGGCGGCGGCCTGGTAGAGCTGCATGTAGGGCGAGATGGTGGTGCCGACGATCGCCACCCCGAGGAACAGGAAGTGCCGCGAGGCGAGCAGGTGCGGCCAGAAGGTGTCGGCCGCGACGGTGTGCCAGTTGGGGTGGGCCATGACGGCGGCCACCGGGTAGGTGAAGAACACCAGCGCCATCAGCAGGAACAGCCGCTCGGCGTAGCGGTAGGAGCCGAGCACCACCAGCCCCCAGACCCCGAGCGCGGCGATCGGGACCGACAGGTAGCGCGAGACCCCGAACAGCTCCAGGGCCGCGCCGATGCCGGCGAACTCGCTCACCACCAGGCCGAGGTTGGCGACCAGCAGGCAGATCAGCGCGAAGCCGGCGACCCGCAGGGAGAACTCCTCGCGGATCAGCGCCGCCAGCCCCTTGCCGGTGTAGGCGCCGAGGCGGGCGGCCATCTCCTGGACCAGCGCGAGCCCGACCGCGACCAGCAGCAGCACGAACAGCATCCGGTAGGCGAACTGGGAGCCGGCCGAGGAGTAGGTGGCGATCCCTCCGGCGTCGTTGCCGGCGCTGGAGGCGATCAACCCGGGCCCGAGCAGGCCGAGCCACGGCAGCAGCCGCCGGGGTGCCGCCCTCCGGCCCTGCCCCGTGGCGTGGGCTTGCGTGCTGGAGGGCGGACCGGGCACCGGCGCCCCGGCCCCGCCGTCCCGCTGCCTGACCTCGGCGCCGGTCATGGGCGGGCCGCTGACCGTCGTGCGCCGCGCTGCCGCGCTCGCCCTGGGGTTCACCGCAGCAACCTCGGGAAGCGGAGGCGGCCGCGTTCGGGCAGGAGGGCGTCGATGACGTCGTCGGCGAGGATGCGACCGAGGGGGCGGCCGAGGTCGTCGACCACCACCAGGGTGCTCTCACGGGCTTCGGTGAGGCCTTCGACGACCTGTTCGAGCCTGGCGTCGGCGCTGATGGCGACCGCGGCGGGCGCCCGGGTCAGGACGGCGACCCGCTCGCCGGGGTCGGCGACGAACAACTCCAGGACGCTGACCACGTCGACCAGGCGGCCGCGCTCGTCGACCACGGCGACGGTGTCCAGGTCGGGCTGGCGCTCGGCCAGGGTACGGAGCCGCTCGCGGACCTCGGCCACGGTCTCGAAGCGGCTGACCCGCACGAGGCTGGTGGTCATGAAGCCGCCGGCGCAGTCGGAGGGGAAGTCGAGCAGGCCGGCGAGCTGGCGGGCGGTCGCGGGCGGCATGCGGTCGAGCAGCTCCGCACGTTCGCTGGCGCCCAGCCCGCGCAGCGCGTCGACCGCCTCGTCGGGTTCCATGCTGGCCACCAGGGCCGCCGCCCTGGCAGGGGGCGCTTCGTGGAGGAGCGCCTCCAGCTCGCGGGGTTCCATCTCTTCCAGCGCGTCGGCGGCGGTGTCAGGCTCCAATGCGGCGAGCAGCTCCTGGCGGGCCGAGCGGCCCAGGTCCTCCAAAAGGTCGGCCAGCTCGCCGGGGCGGAGCCGCTGCAGGCCCTGCTTCCAGGTGCGCAGGGGGACCTGGCCCTCGTCGCCGGCGAACGGCTGGATCGCGGCCCAGTCGATCACCCGGTCGGGGGTGGGCAGCGACCGGAAGCGGGCCGGGCCGAGGCGCCGCAGCAGCGTCTGCAGGCTGACGTCGACGCCG
>DASWDC010000004.1:0-2988 GCA_036395655.1 Actinomycetota bacterium
TCTGGATGGCGCCGGCCTCGGGCGCCGCGACCAGCAGCCCCCCCGCCAGGCCGGCCAGGGCCAGCCCGATCACGGCGCTCACGACTCGTCCCTTGTGCATCTCCCGGACCCCCTTGAAAGCTTCATCACGCGCGACGCCGCGCTCAGTGGTCCGGTCACGGCCCATCCCACCACTCCGCGATCTTGGCCCCAGGCCCTCCCGCGAGCATCGGGTAGACGCTGTAGGCGCCCTACAGCAAGTTGATGCCGAGGGCAAGCACCCCGGCCGCGAGCACGGCGGCTCCCAGGTAGACCAGGGAGATCAGGGCATTTGGCCGCACGGCCCGCGGCGAGGCCACCGACAGGAAGAACCCGAGCGGCATGAGGATGGGCGGTGCGGTCAGGCCCCAGCGGATCAGCTCCTTGGCGGTGCCGGAGAGGCCGGTCTGATCGACGTAGAGCATCCCCACCAGCGCCAGGATCACCAGCACGCCGGCATGGGCGTGCCCCGCCCGGAACAGGTTCTGGCGCAGGGGATTGTCGAGGTAGCCAGGGATCCGCCGGGTGATGAACCGCAGCAGCGAGATCCCCCCGTACTCGATGGCGACCACGGCGATCAGCAGCACGCCGGCCGTGGACAGCGACGCAGAGGACATGCGAAGTCCCTTCCGAAGGCCAATCTTGCCACTGTCAACTTAGGGCTGGCAGCGATAACTTGTCAATGTCTAGATACCTGGTAGCCTTGCAGCATGCCCGCAGGCCCTGAAGCAGTCCCCGACGCAGTCCCCAACGACGCGGGCGGCGCGCCCCGGCCCTATCACCACGGCGACCTGCGCCGCGCCCTCATGCAGGCCGCCCTCGATGCGATCGTGGAGGGCGGGCCAGCAAACCTCAGCCTGCGGGACCTTGCCCGCCGCGCCGGTGTCTCGCATGCCGCCCCGGCCCACCACTTCGGCGACAAGGCAGGCCTCCTGAGCGCCATCGCCGCCGAGGGGTTCGAGCGCCTGGCCGTCACCCTCGACCAGGCGTGGCGGCAGACTGGCAGCTTCCTGGAGGTTGGCGTCGCCTACGTCCGCTTCGCCGCCAGCCACCGGGCCCATTTCGAGGTGATGTTCCGCCCCGAGCTGTACCGCCCCGACGACCCGGCGGTCGCTCGCGCCCGCGCGGCGGCGCGCTCGCTGCTGTACGGCCCCCTGGCCGACAGCTCCGGCGCGGATCCGCGCGCCGCCGTCGCCGCGTGGTCCCTGGTGCACGGCCTCGCCACCCTGTGGCTCAACCGCAACCTGCCGCCGCAGCTCGGCGACGACCCCGAGCAGCTCGCCCGCGAGGTCGCCGGCTACCTGTTCCGGGACCGGGACCGGCCGCCTCGGGCGCGGTAGGGCACCGGCGGGTCGCCGGTCACAGGTCGAGCGCCTGCCAGGCCGGGGACGCGGAGGTCGTGGCGGCGGCGGTCCGGGGGCGCCCGAGGGCAGGGAGCTGTCTCGACCTGCCATCGGGGCCGACCCGGCCGGGACCGGACCGGAGGTTGGCGAGCGGTCCCGGGGCTGGACGCACACGCGCGGCGGGCGCGGCGGGCGCGGCGGCGAGGCCCAGCGAGCCGGCGGGGTCGCGCGCGGCGGTCTGGGCGAGGGAGCGGACGTGCTCCTGGGCGTGGTCGCCGATCGCGGCGAGCAGGTCGGCGTAGTCCTGATGGAAGTCGCGCCAGCCCGGCTCCTGCCCGGTCCCGGCGTGCTGGTGCCAGGCCTGGTTCACCCGGGCGTGGAGGGCGTGGATGCGCTGGTGGACGTCGTCGTGCTCGGGGGAGGGGAGCGAGCCGCCCACAGGACGCCCCTGTGCGTGCCAGTGGCGCCGTGCCTGGGACCAGTCGAGGTTCATCGCGCGACCCCCGCCCGTGAGGGCCGGCGGGCCTCAGCGAGCGCGGCGCGTCCGAGGAGCGTCAGGGCGACCCGCTCCCCCCGCCACGTCAGGGCGACCATGTGCCGGTCCCGCAGCGCCGCCGCCACCGTCCGCGGTGCCGGCCAGCGGTGGAGCTCGCCGCCCGCCCGTTCGAGCAGCTCCAGTGCGGCGTACTCCTGCGTGGTCAGCATCCGTCCCCCCTTGGGTCTTGCGACCGATCCGTGACGAGCGCTACAACCGTGACGCTATGATGCAGTGTAGAGACCCGCGATGCAAATGCAAGGAGCAGATCCACCAACAAAGTTCACCAACAAATGGTAACAACCAACAAATTGAATATGCGATGAGTGCGAACAGACAGAACTTCGGCGCAGAAACCGACTCGCCTTCCTCAAGCGTGCCTGAAACACTTGCAAAGCCCTTGCAGAAGGAGGCTGCCGTGCCCGCCGATCACAGCCCGACCGTCCGCCGCCGGCGGCTCGGCATCGAGCTGCGACGTCTCCGGGAGGCCGCCGACTACACCATCGAGGACGTCGCCAAGCATCTGGAGTGCTCCGGCTCCAAGGTGAGCCGCATCGAGACCGGCAAGGGCATGCTCCGCATCCGCGACGTCCGCGACATGCTCACCCTCTACGGCCTCACCGACGACGATCGGCGAGACCTCCTGCTCACCATGGCGCGGGAGGGTCAGCAGAAAGGATGGTGGACCGACTACGACCCCCCGGCTGGCCTCGAAATCTTTATCGGTTTGGAGGCGGAAGCCGCGTCCTACCGTATTTACCACACCCATCTCGTCATTGGACTCCTGCAGACCGAGGACTACGCCCGGGCGCTGCTTCGTGCGATCCACGTGGGCGACACTCAAGAGGAGCCCGAGCGGCTGGTCGAACTCCGGATGCGACGGCAATCGATCCTCCATCGGGAACAGCGGCCGCTCGACCTGTGGGTAGTGATCGACGAAGCGGTTCTGCGCCGGCCGATCGGCGGGAAGGCGGTGATGCGAGCACAGCTGTTGCACTTGATCAAGATGTGCGAACTCCAGAATGTGACTCTCCAGGTGTTGCCGTTCGCACGAGGCGCCCACGCTGGCCTCGACGGCCCGTTCGTCGTCAT
>DASWDC010000005.1:0-4935 GCA_036395655.1 Actinomycetota bacterium
GGCCGCCTTCGACCTGACGCTCGCCGACGAGGTGGTGGTCCGCGACGACCAGCTCGACCAGTCCTACGTCGAGGTCGAGGAGGAGATCCTGCGGACCCTGGCGCTGCAGGCGCCGGTGGCCAAGGACCTCCGGCTGGTCGCCGGGGTGCTGCACATCAACGCCCACATCGAGCGCATGGGCGACCTCTGCGTGAACATGGCCCGCTTCGTCCGCCTGGTCAAGGGTTACCCGCCGGTCCCCGAGATCATGGCGACCCTCACCGAGATGGGCACCCACGCCCAGCGGATGGTCGCCACCGCCATGACCAGCTTCGCCCGCCGCGACCTCGACCTGGCGGAGCGGCTGCCGATCCTCGACCAGCCGCTCGACCAGCTCAACGAGCGCATCTTCCGGCAGACCGAGAAGATCGACGTCGACCACGAAGGTGCGATCGAGTGGGCCAGCCGGATGATCCTGGTCGCCCGCTACCTGGAGCGGATCGGCGACCACTCGGTCGACATCGGCGAGCAGGTCTTCTTCATCGTCACCGGCGAGGTCCGCACGCTGGTCCCGCCCAAGGCGGTCCGCGCCGGGCTGGAGCGCTGACGGGCACGGCTGGAGGCGGATCGTGAACCTCCCGAAGCCAGTCGGCCCGCTCCTGGCCGGCTTCCTGACGCTGGCGCTGGCGGCCCTGATCGGGTTCGTCGCCATCGCCGCTGGGACGTCTGTCCCCACGGGCGCGCTGGTGGCGCTCGGCGTGGCCTTGGTCGCGGTGGCGCTGGCGTTGGCGGCGATCACCGCGCGGACGCTCGGGCGGCCGCTGCCGGGCCTGGCCCGGTCGGTCGACCGGCTGGCGCGGATCGCGCTGCCGGGCTGGCGCTGGACCCACCCGAACGACCTCACCGGGATCGCCGGGGAGCTGGGCGCGATGGTGCCGCGGCTGCGCGACCGGCTGGACGAGCTGACCGAGGAGCGCGACCGGGCCAGCCAGATCCTGGACGCGCTCGCCGACGGCGTGCTGCTGCTGGACGGCGCCGGGCGGCTGCTGGTCGCCAACCCCTCGGCGCGGGCCTGGTTCGGGCTGCCCGACGACCTGCGGCCGGGGTTGCCGCTGCGGCGCGTCCTCGGGGTCGCCCAGGTGGCGGACCTGGCCGACGAGGCGGTCGCCAGGCGGGCGCCGGTGACCGGCATCGTCACCGTGGTCCTGCCCGAGCACCGCACCCTGTCGCTGCGCGCCTTCCCGCTGGCCGACCGGGGCCCGACCGGGCGCATCGTGGTGACGCTCTCCGACATCACCCAGCGCCGCCGGCTGGAGGTGCTGCGGCGCGACTTCGTGGCCAACGCCTCCCACGAGCTGAAGACGCCGGTGGCCGCGCTGCGCGCCCTGGCGGAGTCGCTGGAGAGCGCGATCGGCGACGACCCGCCCGCCGCGCGGCGCTTCGCCGCCCGCGTCGGCCGCGAGGCCGAGCGGCTGGAGGCGCTGGTGCGCGACCTGCTGGACCTCTCCCGGGTGGAGGGGCGCGCCCTGGACGTGGAGCCGCTCGACCTGGTCGGCCTGGTCAAGGAGGTGGCCGAGCCCTACGGCGAGCGCGCCGAGGAGCGCCACATCCGGCTGCGGACCGCCCTCCAGGCGGGCACCACCATGCGGGGCGACCGCGCCCAGCTCGGCCTGCTGCTCTCCAACCTGCTCGACAACGCCCTGCGCCACACCGGCTCCAGGGGCATGATCCGCGTCTCGGTCGAGGCCGCCGACGGCACCGTGGTCCTGCAGGTGGCCGACACCGGCGAGGGCATCCCCACGGTCGAGCTGCCCCGCGTCTTCGAGCGCTTCTACCGGGTCGACAAGGCCCGCACCCGCCGCACCGGCGGCACCGGCCTCGGCCTCGCCATCGTCCGCCACGTCGCCGAAGCCCACGGTGGCCTGGTCACGGTGGACTCCGAGGTCGGCAAGGGCTCCACCTTCACCGTGACCCTCCCGGCAGCCGGCCCCCCACCGCTCCCGACTCCCTGAGCGACCCTGGGCCAGGGACGCGATAGCATCCCTGATCCCATCCGTGTTCAGCTCGTTCAGGGCGAGGTGATCGCCGTCAAGCAGGCCAGCACCAGCACGACGACTCCGGCCGCTGCCGTGGTGACGGTGCCGCCCGCCCGGGTCCGGCGGCTGTTCGACGCGCGGTTCCTGGTGCTGTTGCTGGCGATCGCGGCGGGAAGCCGCGGGCTGGTCGCCGGGGTGCTGGATGGGCCGGAGCTGCGGACCTGGGCGACGATCTTCGTGTCGATCTCTGTCCAGGCGCTGCCGTTCCTGGTGCTCGGGGTGCTCCTCAGCGGTGCGGTGGCCGCGCTGGTCTCCCCTGCCTGGCTGGCGCGGGCCCTGCCGGGACGGCCGTTGCTGGCGGTGCCGGTGGCGAGCGTGGCCGGGATGGCGCTGCCCGGGTGCGAATGCGCCTCGGTGCCGATCGCCGCCCGGCTCGTGGCCAAGGGGGTCACCCCCGCCGCCGCGCTCGCCTTCATGCTCTCGGCCCCGGCGGTCAACCCGGTGGTGCTGGTGGCCACCGCGGTCGCCTTCCCGGGACGGCCCGAGGTGGTGCTGGCCCGCTTCCTCGGCTCGCTCCTCACCGCGATGGTGACTGGGCTGCTGTGGAGCCGGATCGGCCGCGATGATTGGCTGATGGGCGCCCGCCGCCGGAACCAGCCGGAGGCTCCGGGCGCCCTCAACCCCGACGGCGGCGACCACCGCTGGGAGGCGTTCGCCCAGACGGTCCGGGGCGATTTCCTGCAGGCTGGAGGCTGGCTGGTGGTCGGGGCGATGGCCGCGGCCAGCCTGCAGGTGTTCGTGCCACGCTCGCTGCTCGGCCAAGTCGCCGGGAACCACCTGCTGGCCGCGCTGGGGCTCGGGCTGCTGGCCGTGGGGCTGGCGATCTGCTCGGAGGCTGACGCGTTCGTGGCCGCCAGCCTGCGGCAGTTCTCGCTCAGCGCGCGGCTCGTGTTCCTGGTGGTCGGGCCGGCGGTGGACGTGAAGCTGATCGCCATGCAGCTCGGCACCTTCGGGCGCCGCTTCGTCCTGCGCTGGGCGCTGCTGACCTTCGTGGTCGCGCTGGCGAGTGGCCTGCTGGTGGGTCGGTGGCTGCTGTGAGCGGCACGGTGAGCGCGCTGCCGCGACGGACGACGATGGCGGAGCGCCCCGAATGAATGACCAGCGGACCCAGGGCGCGCTGCTGCTCGCGGTGGGGGCGACGGCGCTGTTCCTGAGCTTCAGCGACCTGACCCTGTCGTACGTCCGGGCGGGGCTGCGGCCCCTGCTGGGGGTGGCGGGCGCGATCCTGCTGGGGCTCGGCCTCCTCTCGGTCCTCCAGGGTCGCCGGCAGGCGGCCGGCGGCGAGGACGAGGACTGGCATGACCATGATGGAGGGCATGGGCCGCGGGTCGCCTGGCTGCTGGTGCTGCCTGTGCTGGTGCTGCTGCTGGTGGAGCCGCCGGCGCTGGGCTCGTTCGCGGCCTTGCGGCAGTCGTCGCTGACGCTGGCAGGCGGGGACGGCAACTTCCCGCCGCTGGCCCGCGCGACCGGCGGGGCTGTGCCGGTAGGGCTCAGCGAGTTCGTCGACCGGGCGCTGTTCGACAAGCAGCACTCCCTCGCCGGGCAACGGGTGCGCGTCTTCGGCTTTGTCATGCCGGAGAAGCAGGGTTCCTACCGGTTGGCCCGCTTCGTGATGTACTGCTGCGCCGCCGACGCCGAGGTGGTCGAGATCGTGGTCCGCGGCGACCCCACCCCCCGCCAGCCCGACCAGTGGGTCACGGTGGAGGGCCGCTGGCTCGCCCCCGGACCCGGGCCGGGCGCGGCGCCGAACACCGTCTCCGACGGCCACGGCGGCCGGCTCCCCGTCCTGGCCGCCGAGACGGTCACCGTGACGAGCCCGCCCCGGGACCGCTACGAGCACAGCATCTACGGGGTCTGAGCGGCAGCCGCTTCGTCAAGTCGCCACCCGCACCGTCCGAGAGAGCCTTCGTGGACGAGGTCGACATCAGGAAACTCGCCGAGCTGGTCGCCCGCCTCTCGGCCAACCAGCAGCGGGTGGTCGCCACCGTCGCCGAGGGCTTCCGGTCCGGCTGGCTCGACCCGGCGAGCTGGGAGCACGCCTGGCGCGACTGCGACCTGACCGACGACTGGGTGCTCGCCGACGCCCTCACCTGGCTGGCCCGCCGCAAGCGCCGCCGCGCCAGGGCCCAGATCACAACCAGCGGCGCAGGCGCTTGACGGCGGCCTTGTCCCAGGTCTTGCGCCATTTGGCGCGCGCGGCGAGGGCACGGGCGTGCTCGGCGGCGGCGAGCTGGCCGGCGACGAACGCCTCGGCGCGGCGGACCCCGGCCGACCCGGCCGCCTGGCGCAGCCAGGCCTGGGCGACCACCGCGTCGTGCTGCTCGCCGAGGACCTCTTGGAGGGCGGCGACGGCGCCGGCGAAGGCCTTGGCAGGCTCGCCGGCCACCGGCTCGACCGCCTCGGCGGCGTAGCGGCAGCGCTTCGCATCGATCCGGATCCGGTGCAGATCCTCGTCGCTGGGGTCGGCGCCCGCCCGCGCCACCTGGTCGCGGAGCCGCCGCCAGCGCCGGGCGACCAGCCCCGGGCCCAGCTCGACGGCGCTCCGCTCCGCGGCGGGCAGCAGTACCGGCGCCTGGACGGCAGCGACCACGCGGTCGCGCAGGGCCGCATACCGGGCCGAATCCATCGCCTCCAGCAGGACGGCCCGGTCTGTCTCGCGGCGCCGCTCCAGCCCGCGGAGCAGCCGCCGCCCCGTGTCCGCGTCGGCCTGCGGCTCCGACAGGGCGGTCAGGCCGTGCCGCAGGCGCTCCAGCAGCACGTCGGCGTCGCGGACCGCGCCCAGCAGATCGGCGATCCAGGCCAGCTCGGCGCGCAGGGCGCCGCTCCACTCCCGGTCGAGCACCGACCGGAAGGTCCGCAG
>DASWDC010000006.1:0-5795 GCA_036395655.1 Actinomycetota bacterium
AGCTGGGCCCACTCTCGCCGCTGGAGGTATCCGATCGTGAGGACGAGCTGGGCGACTGGCTGGAGGGGCACGGCGTCGACGGTGGCTGGGCGCTCGCGCCGCCGCTGGTGGCCGCCGGGGTCGACACCGCCTGGCTGGAGCGGGTGGCCGCCACCGTGCCCGCCGGGCTGCTCCCGCCCGCGGTGCGGCTGGCCGCGGCTGCCTGCGAGACCGCCGGCCTGCTCGACGAGCTGGCCGAAGCGGCCGGGCGGATCACCCGGCTGATCGGTCAGGCCAAGCAGTACACCCAGATGGACCGGGCGCCGCTGCAGCAGGTCGACGTCCACGACGGGCTCGACTCGACCCTGGCGATGCTGGCGCACAAGCTCCAGGCCGGCACGGGCATCGAGGTGGTGCGGGACTACGACCGCTCGCTGCCCAAGCTGCTCGCCTACGCGGGCGAGCTGAACCAGGTCTGGACCAACCTGATCGACAACGCCGTCGACGCCATGGACGGCCACGGGACGCTGACGGTCCGCACCCGCCGCGATCACGGCGGTGACCGGAACGGCGACTGCGTCCTGGTTGAGATCGGCGATACCGGGCCGGGCGTCCCCGAGCACGTCCAGGCCCACATCTTCGAGCCGTTCTTCACCACCAAGCCGGTCGGCAAGGGCACCGGCCTCGGCCTCGACATCTGCTGGCGGATCGTGGTGCAACGCCACGGCGGCGATCTCCGCGTCGTCTCCGCCCCAGGTGACAGCCGCTTCCGGGTGCTGCTGCCGGTTGGCGGCCCACCAGGATCGTAGCCGCCTCACTCGCCCGCTGGCGCTGGCTTGGCCCAGATGCCCAGCTGGTGGAGCTTCTCGACCTGCTTGTCGATCACCTCGCGGCGGAACTCGGCGTGGGTGTACGGCGCGCGGTCCAGGTAGAGGTTCTTGGGGTAGATCGGCTGCTCGTAGATGAGCTGGTATTGCTCGGTGCGCAGGTCCTTGAGCCAGTTGTCCCACTGTGCGCGGGCGCGGAAGTCCCGCAGCGCCTGGATGTCGATCGTGCCGGCGACATAGGAGGCGCCCGCGCCGTAGGCGTGCTGGCCGACCACGCGACCCTTGTAGTCGACCACCATCGAGCGGCCGCCGAAGGTGTCGACCGGCACGGCGGAGTCCTGCTCCAGGTAGTAGGTGCCGAGGTTCGGCGCGACCACATAGAAGTTGTTGTCCAGCGCCCGCGCGCGGTTCTGGATCTCGAAGAACTCGTTGCCGGTGTGGGGGTGCGGGTAGGAGGCGCGGTAGACGACCTCGGCGCCGTTCATCGCCAGGGCGCGGGCGTTCTCCGGGTAGGACCCCTCATTGGCCATCATGATCCCGAGCCGCCCGATCTCGGTGTCGGCCACCGGGTAGAACGCGTCCAGGTCGCGCCCGTACAGCTCGATCCAGCGGTCCCAGACGTCGTGGGGGACCACCGAGTGCTCGACCGGGTAGAGGGTCGCCACCTTGTGGTGGCGCAGGATGACCTCGCCGGTCGGGTCGATCACGAAGCCGACGTTGAAGAAGCGGCCGGGGAAGTGCTCGTTGCGGGCTTTGGCCTGGGCCATGATGAAGACGTTCCAGTGGCGCGCCAGCTCGCTGAGGATGGCGGTCTCCTCGCCGGGCACGTCGATGGCGACCTCCTCGGCGTAGGTGGCGTGGTCCAGGTCGAAGACCTCGTCGGTGAATCCCTGGAGGGCCCCCTCGGGGATCGCCACCAGCCGCACCGGCAGGTCCAGGCTGGAGAGCCACGACGCCGCCCCCATCACGTCGGCGACGTGCTCCAGGTTGCGCTTGATCTCGCCCCTGCGGCGCACCCCCCGGACCGTGGTCACCAGCCCGACCGCTGTATACGGAACGACCACCCCAGCCACCTCCTCGCCGGCGCCTACCGGGCGACCCTACTGCGCGCCCGAAGCGCCAGCAATGCCGGAATCCCCGCCGGGGCGCGAGTCCGGGCTTGCGGTCGCTTGACTCTGCCAGTATGATACTGAGTATGCTACTGGAAAGGGTGAGACGATGAGCATCCGCCATGCCCTGCTCGCGCTGCTGAGCGAGGGCCCCAAGTACGGTCTGCAGCTCCGGCAGGAGTTCGAGGAGCGGACCGGCGAGGTCTGGCCGCTGAACGTGGGCCAGGTGTACCAGACGCTGCAACGGCTGGAGCGTGACGAGCTCGTCGCCTCCGACGACACCGGGGTGGAGGGGCCGCAGAAGGCCTTCCAGATCACCCCCGACGGTGAGCGGGAGATCGCCGCGTGGCTGCGCACCCCGCCGGACCTGACCTCCCCGCCCCGCGACGAGCTGGTCATCAAGGTGCTGGTGGCCCTCCGGGTGCCCGGCGTCGACGTCCGCGAGGTCATCCAGGCCCACCGCCGCTACCTGGTGGAGCTGATGCAGCAATGGACCCGCCTCAAGGAGGACGAAGCCCGCTTCGACCTGGGGCTGGCGCTGGTGGTCGACGCCGAGCTGTTCCGGCTTGACTCGGTTGTCCGCTGGCTGGACGCCGCCGACGGCCGCCTGAAGCGCGCCACCGTCGATCCTCCCGACTCCGCGACCTCGCCGACGCCGAGGCTGCGGCTGCGCATTGGAGCGCCGACGCGCCCCAGGGTGAGCGCGGCAGGCGAGCGGACGACGACGCCGGAGCGCCAGTCATGAGCGCCCTGGAGCTGCACCGCGTCGCCAAAGTCTACGGCGAGGGTCCGACCGAGGTGCACGCGCTCCGCGGGGTGGACCTGTCGGTCGACCCTGGGGCGATGGTGGCGGTGATGGGACCGAGCGGGTCGGGCAAGAGCACGCTGCTGACCATCGCTGGCAGCCTCGAGGACCCGACCAGCGGCGAGGTGCTGGTCGGCGGCACCGCACTGGCGGGCATGTCGCGCAACCAGCGGGCCCGGCTGCGGCGCCGCTCGATCGGCTACGTGTTCCAGGACTTCAACCTGCTGCCCGGGCTGACCGCGGCCGAGAACGTCACGCTGCCGCTTGAGCTTGACGGCGTCCGCGCCAGGAAGGCCCGCGCCGCCGGCATGCAGGCCCTGGAGGAACTCGGCCTCGCCGACCGGGCAGGGCACTTCCCCGACCAGCTCTCCGGCGGCGAGCGCCAGCGGGTGGCGATCGCCAGGGCCGTGGTCGGCGACCGGCGCCTGCTGCTGGCCGATGAGCCCTCGGGCGCCCTCGACTCAGAGAACGGGGAGGTGGTGATGCGCCTGCTGCTCGCCGCCTGCTGCTCGCCGCCTGCCGCCGCGGCGTAGCCGCCGTGGTGGTGACCCACGACGCGCAGCTGGCCTCGTGGGCCGACCGGGTGGTGTTCCTGCGCGATGGGCGTGTCGCCGACCAGACCGTGCCGCCCCCAGGTCCGGAGTCGCTCCTCACCTCTGGCCCGAACTCATGAGCACGGCACTGCGGCAACGGCCGGCCGAGGCGCGCGACAACGGCCGCGGTGGCGGCGCGGCCGCCCGCCGCGCCGTCATCCGCTGGGCGTGGCGGCTGTTCCGCCGCGAGTGGCGCCAGCAGCTGCTGGTGCTGGCGCTGCTCAGCGTCGCGGTGGCGGCGACGGTCCTCGGCGCGGCGGTTGGCAGCAACGCGCCATCGTCTCCCATGGCCACCTTCGGGAACGCCAACCACCTCGTGGTCCTCCCCGGGTCCGACCGGACGCTCGCCGCCGACCTCGCGGCCATCCGGCAACGTTTCGGCACCATCGGGGTGATCGAGCACCAGCGGCTCAGCACCGGCTCGGTCAACCCCGTGGACCTGCGGGCGCAGGACCCGAAGGGCCCCTTCGGGTCCCCGATGCTGCGGCTGGACGCCGGGCGCTACCCGGCCCGGCCGGGCGAGGTCGCGGTGACCAGCCAGGTGGCGTCCCTTTACAACCTGCACGTGGGCGACCTCTGGAACGCGGGCGGCCATGCGCTGCGGGTCGTCGGCCTGGTCGAGAACCCCGGCAACCTGCTGGACAGCTTCGCGCTGGTGGCGCCGGGGCAGATCAGCGCGCCGACTCAGGTGACGGTGCTGTTCAACGCCAGCGAGGCGCGAATCACCTCGTTCGCCTTCCCCGGCGGCGTCAGCGCCGAGACGCCTCCGCCGCCACCGGCCGGGTTCAGCCCGGCGATCGTGGTGCTCGCCCTCTCCACCTTCGGGCTGATCTTCATCGGCCTGGTCGCCGTGGCCGGCTTCACGGTGATGGCCCAGCGCCGGCTGCGGGCGCTCGGCATGCTCAGCTCGCTCGGCGCGACCGACCGCGACGTGCGGCTGGTACTGCTCGCCAACGGCGCCGTCGTCGGGGTGGTCGCCACGCTCGCCGGCGCCGCGGCGGGGTTCCTCGCCTGGGTCGCGTACGCGCCGCGCCTGCAGACCAGCACCGGGCACCGCATCGACCGCCTCAACCTGCCCTGGTGGGCGATCGGGACGGCGATGGGCCTCGCGGTGGTGACTGCCGTCGCCGCCGCCCGGCGGCCGGCGCGCTCGGCCGCCCGGATGCCGGTGGTCGCGGCCCTGTCGGGACGCCCGGCGACGCCGAAGGCGGCGCACCGCTCCGCCGTGCCCGGCGCCGTCCTGCTGGTGGCCGGCCTCGGCCTGCTCTGGTTCAGCGGCGGGTGGGGCGGCAGCAGCAACGCCGACCAGCTGAAGACGCTCGGCGGCATCGCCGCGACCGCGCTCGGGAGCCTGCTGCTCGCGCCGCTCTGCGTCGCGGCGCTGGGCGCGATCGGCGGGCACGCGCCGGTCGGGGCGCGGGTCGCGCTGCGCGACCTCGCCCGCTACCGCGCCCGTTCCGGGGCGGCCCTCGCGGCGGTCACCTTCGCGGTCCTGACCGCCGTGCTCATCTGCGTCCTCGCCACCGCCCGGTTCGCCAACCCCGTCGACTACTTCGGGCCCAACCTCCCCGCGAACCAGCTGGTCGTCTACGCCCCGGGCGGCACCCCGGGGGTCAACGGCGGCCCTGGCTCCGCGCAGACCCCGGCCCAACTGCGAAGCCTCCGCGCTCATGTGGACGCGATCGCTGCCGCGCTCGGGACGCACGACGTCCTCGAACTCGACTCGCCCATCAAACCGGCAACCACCGGGACGGCGCAGTTCGGACAGCTCACCGACGGCCAGATCCAGAGCGGCGGTCAGCTGTACGTCGCCACCCCCGCGCTCCTCGCCCACTACGGGATCAATCCGAACCAGATCGACGCCAGCGCCGACCTGCTCACCTCGCGTGCGGGACTTGCCAGCACAGCCCGCCTGTACCTCTATGGCGACTCCGGCCCCGAGATCTCCGTCAGCCCTGGCGGTCCGCCCCCTAGTGGCTCCGGCAGTCCTGGCGGTCCCGGCCCCGGTGGTCCCACCAGCTTCAGCTGCGCTCCCGGCAGCTGCGTCGCGAACCCGGCGATCCAGACCCTCAGCCGGCTCCCGACCGACACCTCCGACCCCAATCTGCTGATCACGGCCCACGGGATGGACAGGCTCAAGAGCTTCGGGCTGCAGGCGGCCCCCTCCGCCTGGATCATCCAGACCGCCCGGCCGCTCACCGCCGTCCAGATCAACGCCGCCCGGCAGGCCGCGGTCGCCGGCGGCGCGACCGTCGAGACAAAATCGCAGAACCCGTCGCTCGCCGAGCTGCGCGACTGGGCCGCCGCGGCCGGCATCCTGCTCGCGCTCGGCGTGCTCGCCATGACCGTCGGCCTGATCCGCAGCGAGACCGCCGGTGACCTCCGCACGCTCACCGCCACCGGGGCCAACAGCAGGACGCGCCGCACGCTCACCAGCGCCACCGCCGGCGCCCTCGGCCTGCTCGGCGGCCTGCTCGGCACC
>DASWDC010000007.1:0-6052 GCA_036395655.1 Actinomycetota bacterium
GCGTTCACGCCCTTGCCGCCGCACAGGCCGTGGAGGGTAGCGTCGACCGCCACATACCGGCCTCGGACGACCGCCTCGCGAAGCAGCTCCAGCAGCGCGGCGACCAGCCCCCGATCGAGGGTGTCCTCGGCACATCCCAACGCTTGTTCCATCTGATCACGTTCCCATCTGCTTCGGCGTATCTGGCTCGATAGCCTCAATCGGAAGGGACGGTAGAACGCGGATTGACGACCGGGAAGGTCGAGAGACCAGTCGGATTTCTAGGCGTATCGCCGCGCTGTCTCGTAGCCCACGGCCTTGAGCAGTTCCAGCAGGTGGACGGCTGCGTCACGGGTCGATGGCGGCGCTACCGAGGCATTGGCGATCCGACCTGCGGCGCTGATGAGCAGCAGCGCGGTTCGCCGCGAGCCGACTTCGCCCACGTAGGGCAGGATCTGCGTGATTACCGGTTCGGTCTCACGCCACGCTCCCACTTCAACGAACGCCTGGACCAGGTGCGCGAAGTCGTTGTACCGCGTGCGGTTGAGATCGACAGGACAACGCCGCGCCGCCAGCTCAAACAGCTCGACCGCTTGGGCCCAGTCGCCAAGGTCGGCGAGGCACATGGCCTCATGCCAGGCGAGTTCACGATCGGTGACCCACCACACCCATGCCGGGTCGGTGCCGGCGATGCCGTCTTGGAACAGCGACCGCGCCTTCGCGAAGGCACCGCGCGGCGCGGTAACGCGCTCGCCAAGCTGTGCGCGGGTCCGAGCCTCGCGGATCGTGAAGAGCGCCTCGACGCGAGGCGACAGCCCGCCAGCATTGAGCACGGTGGTCACCAGCTGGAGCGCCTCTCGCGGTCGCCCGAGGCGCCCGGCCTGCATGCTCATGTTCTGGAGGATGAGGAGTTCCATCGCGCGGTCGCCCGAGAGCCGCGACAACAGCAGCGCCTCCTGATTGAGCTGACGGGCGGCCGCTGGTTGTCGGCGTCATATAGCATCCAGGCCGCGACCTCGGCGAGCTCCCCAGTCGCCGCCAGCAGGTCCCGCTCGATCGCTTCCTCACGCTGGCCGGAGCCGAGGCGCCGGTGGGCGGTGCGGAACGCACGAACCGCAAGCGCGGACAGATCGTCGCCGCCGAAGAGATTGTCGAGCGTTACCAGCGCGGCTGTGGCGCTGCGCAACGAGGCGATATAGCCCGCGTCGACAGGTTGCGTGGCGACGAACGGTTCGAGCAGGAACAGGTCGAGCTGTGGCGCTGCAGCCGCGGGCGCGGCGGCGTCCGGGCGGCGAGCGGCCGGAGTCACGACGCGGAATCCAAGCTCCTCATCGGTGGCATCGAGAAAGACGCGGTAGGCCTCGCGGTAGAGCTTCGTGGGACGGCACACTCCTCGCTCCCACTTCGACACCCGGTCGCCGCTGATGGCGACTCGCCGTTGGTGCAACTCCCACACGACGCTCGACAGAGCGTCGCCCATGGCGTCCAAGGTCAGGTCGAGCCGCTTTCGATGCGCGCGGAGGCGCTCGCCCATCGTGAGGAGCTTGGAAGGCTCTGCCATGCCGGGCCTCCACCAGGCTTTGACGGCTCCCGTGCCGCTCCGGGCGGCACGGGAGCATTGTCTGGTACAGGCGACCCTACCGGAGCCGCACGAGCGCGCGCCAGTCAGCGCCCGCGGGTGCGACGGGCGGTGCCGAGTCCGCTCAGAGGAACTCGGCGAGCGGGAAGGCGCGGTGGCGGCGGGGTGGGACCAGGAAGTTCTGGCGGCGGGTGGCGGTGATGAAGCGTTCCAGGCCGTTGTCTTGCGGGTCGACGTTGTTGGCCGCCTGCAGGTCGAGGGAGGCCTGGTTGGTGCGCATGTCCGCGAAGAACTTGGCGGTGGGGACGAACACGGTGAACTGGAGCTTGGGCTGGCGGCTGCCGTCCGGCACGTCCATGTTGTCGAACCCCGGGCCGTCCATGCGGATGTGCAGGGGCGTCCCGTCGCCCGCGCGCGAGGAGCGCTGCAGGGCGCTGAGATGGCCGAGCCGGTGCTCGCCGGCCTCGGTGCCGACAGCCTGGGCGTTGGCGGCGGCGTCACCGGTGCCGTTGAAGGCGTTCGGCAGGAAGGCCGGGCCGCCGGCGTTGGTGAACTGGTCGGTGACGCCCCGGTTGGGCACCGGGTTGGAGCGGAACATGTACTGCACCCGCTCCAGGTAGGTCTCCCCGCCGGCCTCGCCGGAGACGGCGCCGGTGGTGTCGTACCACGACGCCAGGTCCTGGATGTTGTGGGACAGATGCTGGACGGCGGCGTTGTCGAAATAGCTGCCCGGCCGGGCGGTGGTGAGCACCGCGTGGCTGCTGCCCGCGAAGGTGACGATGTTGCCCGACGCGGCGCTCCCGCTGGTCTGCTGGTCGGCGAAGCTCATCCACATCGGCGAGGTGTCGCGCACCTGGTTGGCGAACGACAGCCCGTTCTGCTGCGCGACCTTCTTGGGCAGGCCGCGCTGCTGGAACATCAGCCGGCTGGAGGTGAAGCTGAACAACTGCGTCAGGATCGACGGCACGACGCTGCCATGGAGCACGTTGGAGCCGCGCAGCCAGTTGAGGATGTCGTTGAGGACCGTGGTCGAGTCGCTGCGCAGGGTGAGCAGCACGTGGTTGCTCTCCAGCCGCAGCGGCACGTTGAACTTCCGCTTGGTGACGCCGTTGCCGGACACCACGTCGGTTGGCGACGGCGTCGCCCGCTCCAGGGCGAAGCGGCCGCTGCCGTCGCTGAGCCGCGGGATCGCCGAGGCCACCAGCGAGGCCGGCAACAGGTTGAAGTACTGCACGCTGTAGGCGACGAAGGTGAAGACGCCGCTCGGGCTGAACGGGTAGGCGGCCTCGATCAGGTTCAGCCCCTGCGAAAGCACCGACTGGGCGTTCCGGCTCGGGGCGACGCGCAGGGCGGCGGTGACGAACACCGTGTAGACGGGGCCGAAGCGTACGTTGATCGCACCGCCGCCGTCGTCCACGTTGAGTGCCGGGGCGATGAAGTTGCCGATGTCGAACTGGATGTCGGGCAGCGTGGCCGCCTCGGCGACGCCACGGATCGGCTCCCACGCGAGCTGCTCCAGGACGGTGAGGGCGGCGACGGAGGCACCGATGGTCCCTCCGGCTTTCAGAACGGTTCGGCGGCTGACAGGCATGACGACCTCCGGGGGGCGCATGAAACCTGGATAACCTGGGTAGAGTGTAAGAAGCACCCGTCCACGCCGAATAGTGATAAACTCCCCCACATAGTTGTCGGGGGTATTTCTCACATAGGGATGAAAATCCCCCAGGCTCTGCTTTGGGGGAAATGCGGCCCCGCTGGTGCCGCGGCTCAGCGGCTCAGCGGCTCAGCGGCTCAGCGGCAGAGCAGGCCGCGGGCGTGGGCGGCGGCGACCGCCTGGGCGCGGTTGCGCACGCCGAGCTTGCGGAACAGGCGGCGCTGCAGGTTCTCGACCGTCTTGACGGAGATGCCCAGGGCGCGGGCGGTCTGCTTCACCGACTCGCCGCGATCGATCGAGGCGAAGATCTCCCGCTCGCGCCGGGTCGGTGCCGGCGCCTCGCCGCCACGGCCATGCGCCTCCAGCTGGCCGCGGGCGGCGTCCACCAGCATCCGCGCCTGCAGCGGGTCGAGCACGACCTGGCCGGCGCCGACCAGCTCGACGGTGGCGACCAGCTTCCGGGATTCCTGGGTCGCTGACACGACCGCGTCGGCGCCGCGCAGCAGCGCCTCGACCGCCATCGCCGGGTCCAGGTCGCGTTCGGGGACCAGCACGATGCGAGCGCCCAGCTCGGCGGCGGCCTGCCAGTCGCCAGGCTCGGGGTCGACCAGCACCGCGACCGGAGGCTCGGGCGGCTCGGGCAGCTCGCACCGCACCAGGATGCAGGCGAGCCGGGCCAGCACCGGGCTCGGCCGGCCGAGCACCACGGGGTGGCGCCGGGGCGCCCGGCCCTCCTCCCGAGACTGCTGGCTCTGGCCCGGGGACTCCGCCACCGGCGTCCCCGGCCGCAGCAGGCCCGCCCGCGCGGCCAGGGCGACCGCGTGGGCCTGCGACCGGACGCCCAGCTTGGCGAAGATCTGCCGCTTCTGGTACTCGACCGTCCGGCGGCTGACGCCGAGTGCCTGCGAGATCTCCCCGCTGGTGTGGCCGTCGCTGATCAGCCGCAGGATCGCCAGCTCGCGTTCGGTGAGGGATCGCCGCATCTCCCACCCTTTCAGACCTGGAGGGCGGCTCCGGGCGCCGCCCTCCAGCGCCAGATGCGGCTAGCCGCCGTGAACCTGGCTGAGCCGGACGGCGTCACCCAGGTTCGAGTTCCCCTCCAGGAAGCGCAGGCTGGCGAGGTCGCCGGCGTGGGGTCCGGTGTAGCGCAGGATGTACAGGCCGTTGCGGATGTCGATCACGTAGATCAGCCCGTTGTGGACGATCGGGTAGCTCCACATCGTCACCTTGTTGGACCCGCGGTTGAGCGCCGGGTCCTCGGTGGCCACCGACGCCAGCGGCGTGGGGGAGTACCAGCCGGCCTGGGTGGGTTTGGCCGGGTTGGTGATGTCGATCGCCTGCAGGCCGCCCGAGTGCCAGGCGATCACCGCCAGGTCGGGGGTGACGGTGGGGTTATGCGAGGAGTAGGAGGTGAACTGCTCGGTCGCCGGGTCCACGCTCGGCTGGAACGCCGGGGTGTTCTGGAAGATCTGGTACTGGCCGACCAGCTTGGGTGTGGCGGGGTCGTGGACGTCGAGCAGCCGCATCCAGCCCCACGGCCAGCCAAACGACGGGGTGGTGAAAGTGCCGTAGACCTCGTCGGTGTTCAGCTCGTAGGGCCGCCCGGGCACTGGCACCGCCGAGTGGCTCTCCGAGCAGCCGGCGGCGGTCCCTCCGGCACAGACGTTGCCGGCGCCCCAATGCACGAAGCTGCCGGGGGCGGGGCTGAGCAGGCTGTTGGTGAGGTCGATGAAGTGGTCGTCGGTGTCGGCGACCACCGCGCTGGTGTCCAGCACGCCGGTCCCGCCGCGCAGGTGCGCCAGGTAGGTGACCTTGCCGTCGGCGGTCGGTGCCATCGAGTGCAGCGCCAGGTCGAAGTCGTAGTTGGCGGGGTTGTCGGCGCCGGGGAAGAACTGGTCCCAGTTGGCCTCGGCGATCTCGACCGGCGCGCTGCCCGCTGGGACCTTGGAGAGGTCGAGGATCTCGAAGTTCGGCCGCGCCGGGTCGACCGAGGTCGAGGGGAACGACACCCACAGCAGCGCACGCCTGGCGTTGTGGGGGTCGACCCACAGGTACATCTCGTGGGGCTTGATGGCCACGCCGGCCTTGGAGGTCGGCACGTAGCTGGAGATGAACCGGGGGTGGACAGGGTCGGAGAGGTCGAAGAACTTGAAGTCGAACGGGAACTGGGCGTCGGTGCCCGCCGGGCAGGCATGGATCACCGAGCTGCAGCGGAAGCTCATCACCATCAGCAGCTTCGCCTGCGGCCAGACGCGCAGCTCCCGGGTGGTGATGCCGGTCAGCGCCGCGTAGGGCTGCCCGATCTCGCCGACGTCCTTCGGATGGGCCGGGTCGAGCGTGTCGACGATCAGGATCCCGGGATGCGGGTGCGGGCAGGGCGAGACCCCGGCACGCGGGTCGCCCACCCCGCAGGTGTCGGACCCGTCGGTGCGGTTGCCGACATAGACGTAGCGGCCGTAGAGCGCCAGCGCGGCGTTCATCCCACGGCCGAACAGCGGGTCGTGGCCGACCAGCTGGAAGTGGGACGAGGTCCCGGGCGTGCCGCCGCCCGGGCTGCCGGCAGGGGTGGATGTCCTGCCGCCGAAGGCAGCCGCGGTGGCGAGCACCAGGGGCAGGACCGCGAGGGCCGCGAGCAGGCCGCGTCGCAGTGTGGGGCGTCGCAGGGGGGACATGGGGATCACCCTCCTCCTGCCGGCAACGTTGCCGGCAGCTCAGCACCGATCATGGGGTGGATGTCGGTGCGGCCGGGGGTTTGTGCAGCGTGAGGGGTCACATCATCGCCGATGGGAGAATTGTGACGATAAACGCGCTGTACATCAACGAATGTGATGAAATTCGCA
>DASWDC010000008.1:0-4756 GCA_036395655.1 Actinomycetota bacterium
GGCGGCCCGCCGCTCCACAGTGACCCCGGCGTAGCTGAGCTGCGCGCGGACCCCGGCGGCGACCGCCTCGCTGGCCCGCGACGCCCACGCCTGGACGCGGTCCCAGCTGAGCTTGGCACTGGCGGCACCGCCCTCCAGCTCGATCCCGAGCGCCCCAGCCCGCCGCAGGTCGTGCAGGACCGAGGCGGTGGGCTGGTAGGCAGCCGACGAGATGCATCCGGCATGCACGCAGGTCCCACCGAGCAACCCACGCTCGATCAAGACGACCTCGGCGCCCGCCCGCCGCCCAGCCAGCGCCGCCGCGACACCGGCCGGCCCGCCGCCCACCACGACCAGGTCAGCCACGGTCCCAGCCTCGGCCGGCCGCCGCGAGGGCGGCGCGGATGTCGACCACTCGGGGGCCGGTCAGGGTTACCGTCGCGGTCGCGACCGTGTTCGGGTCGAGGGCCAGCTCCCGTTCACCGTCCAGGGCAACCGTGCGCGCGCCTCCGCGACGCTCGCCCGCGTCGAAGCCGCGGCCGAGCCCGGAGAGGGTGACCGGCTCGCCCAGCTCCAGCAGCCGCCAGCCGCTGACCGCGACGCTGGCGACCACGCCCGGCGCGACCGTCGCGGTCACCGCCGGGCCCTCCCCCGCCGGTGCCAGCTCGACGTACAGCCCAGCGGGATCCTCGGGCGCCAGGGGGCAGAGGCGGCCGCCGATCGCGGACAGGCCGACCGACCACGGCTCGGCGCGGGTCAGCACCAGCGCCCGGACCCTGGCCGCGTCCCAGACCGCGCGGGTGCCGACGAAGGCATCGGTGCAGGCGGCGGCGTCGATCAGTGCGAAGTCGGCACCCCCGGCAGCGTCCCCGGCAGCCTCGACCTGGACCTCGACGCGCTTGGCTCTGCGTACCACCTGCTCGGCGTCTACCGCCCCGGTCGCCACCAGCCCGGCGGCGAGGCCGGCCACGGTGCCGTCGACCATCGTGGGGAAGACGTTGTTGGTCCCGGTGGAGACCGCCACCAGCGGCACCTCGCCGCAGGCGGCGGCCACCGCCCGGTTGGTCCCGTCGCCGCCGAGGGTGACGATCGCGCCGACCCCGGCCGCCGCCAGCAGCCGCGCGGCCTCGGTCGAGTCCGACGCCCAGCCGTGCGCCCGCAGCCCGAGCGCCTCCATCGCGACCGGCGGGCGGGCGCCGTCGACCGCCGCGGCGACGATCCCGGCGGTGTCGGCCAGATACAACACCAGGTCCACGCCGGTCGCGGCCAGGCCGTGGAGGACCCGCCGCACGATCGAGGCCTTCTCGTGGTTCGGCACCACCGAGGCGTGGGCGGTCAGGCGGCGGATGTCCCGCCCTGCCGCCGGGTTCGCGATCAGCCCGACCGCCGCCGCCACGCCCCCGCCTATCCCGGTCCCGGCCCGGGCTCCGGCGCGGGCTCCGGCGCGGGCTCCGGCGTGGCGAGGCGGTCGCCCAGTTCCCGCAGGAAGCGGGCGGCGGGCGCGCCGTCCACGATCCGGTGGTCGAAGGTGAGCGACAGCCACAGCAGCGGCCGGACCTCGACCCGGGCCGCGACCGCCACCGGCTTGTCGACGATGCGGCCGACGCCGAGGATCGCGCACTGCGGCGGGTTGATGATCGGGGTGAAGGCGTCGGCGCCGAAGCTGCCCAGGTTCGAGATGGTGAAGGTTCCGCCCTCGACCTCATCCAGGGTCAGCGTCCCGGCCTGCGCCTTGGCGGCCAGCTCGGCCCGGTCGCGGGCCAGCTCGGCCAGCGGCCGGGTGCCGGCGTCGCGGATCACCGGCACGATCAGCCCGTCCTCCAGCGCCACCGCCACGCCCACGTGGACCGCGTCGGGGAGCACGATGCCTTCCTCGGTCAGGGTCGAGTTCAGCAGCGGGTGGTCCGCCAGCAGGCGAGCCACGGCCTCGACCAGCAGGTCGGTGTAGGTCAGGCGGATCCCGGTGGCCACCTCGAACCCGGCGGCGAGCGCGGCCCGCCGCGTCACCAGCCCGCCAGCCTCGACCTCGCGCGAGATGGTGACCTGGGCGGTCGTCCGCAGGCTCTCGCTGAGCCGCTCGGCGACCACCCGGCGGATCCCAGTGAACGGCACCACCCGCCCGGCCGGAGCGGGCATCTCCTCGGGCTCCGCCTCGGCGACGGCCGCAGCGGCGGCTGCGAACGCCTCCACGTCCTCCACCATGACCCGCTTCCCCGGCGCGCTCGGCGCTACCAGCGCGACGTCCACGCCCAGCTCCCGGGCGCGGCGCCGCGCCGCCGGGGATACCGGGGCGCCGTCGCCGGGCCGGCCGCCAGCTCGCGTGGCTGCCTCGGGTGGAGCGGGTGGCGCCCCGATCGGGAACGCTGGCGCCACCGGCGGCGGCTGCGCGGCCAGCTCCTCCCGGGGCGGGAAGGTGTCGCCCGGCTCGCCGATGAGGGCGAGCAGCGCGCCGACCGGCAGCTCGGCGCCGAGCTGGGCCACCACCCGGCCGAGCAGCCCGGAGGCCGGGGACGGGACCACGGCGGTGATCTTCTCGGTGGCCAGCTCGAACAGCTCGGCGCCTTCCTGGACGGTCTCGCCCTCGGCCTTGAGCCACTTGGTGACCGCGCCCTTCTTCATCGCCATGCCGAGCTTCGGCATGCGGACCTCGGTGAGCATCAGCGGGACCTCGCTCGCTCGCGACTCGCGACCACTACAGGGTTGCCTGGACCGCCTGGGCGATGCGCTCCGGCGTCGGGATGTAGAAGTCCTCCAGCACCGGCGCGAACGGCACCGGCGTGTGCGGTGCCGTGACCAGCTGCGGCGGGGCATCCAGGTGGTCGAAGGCCTGGGCGGCGACCAGCGCGGCGATGTCGGTGGCCATCGAGCAGCGCGGGTTGTCCTCGTCGACCACCACCAGGCGGCCGGTCTTGCGCACCGACGAAAGGATCGCCTCGTCGTCCAGCGGCGACAGCGTGCGCGGGTCGATCACCTCCACCTCGACGCCGGCGCCGGCGCCGGCCAGCGTCTCGGCCGCCTCCAGCGCCAGGTTGACCATCCGGCCGATGGCGACCACGGTGGCGCCGTCGCCCTCGCGGGGCACGGCGGCACGGCCCAGCTCGACGAGGTGCTCGCCCTCCGGGACCTCGCCGGTGGTGTCGTAGAGCAGCTTGTGCTCGAAGAACAGCACCGGGTCGTCGTCGCGGATCGCGGCGGCGAGCAGGCCCTTGGCGTCGGCGGGGTTGGACGGCACCACCGTCTTGAGGCCGGGCATGTGGGTGAAGACCGAGTAGTGGCAGCCGGAGTGCTGCCCGGCCGCGCGGAACCCGGCGCCGATCATGGTGCGGATCACCAGCGGGACCCGCGCCTTGCCGCCGAACATGTAGCGCAGCTTGGCGCCCTGGTTGAAGATCTGGTCCATGCAGACGCCGAAGAAGTCGACGAACATCAGCTCGGCGACCGGGCGCAGCCCGGTGGCGGCGGCGCCGACCGCCGCGCCGATGAAGCCCGACTCGGAGATCGGCGTGTCGAGCACGCGTTCGCGGCCGAAGTCCTGCACCAGGCCCTTGGTGACGCCGAGGACGCCGCCCCAGGCGTCCTCGTGCTCGAACCCGGGGACGGTGGCGCCGCCGGCGACGTCCTCGCCCAGCAGCACCACGTCGGGGTCGCGGGCCATCTCCTGGCGCAGCGCCTCGTTGACGGCCTCGCGGAAGGTGATCGTGCGGGTGGCGACGGCCATGGGAGCACCCTCCTCCTACCGGTAGGTGACGTAGACGTCGCTGAGCGCGTCGGTGGGGGCGGGATGGGGGCTCCGCTCAGCGAAGGCGATCGCCTCGTCCACGGCGGCTTCGGCGGCCCGCTGGCGCTCCTCGACCTGGGCGTCGGTGAGCAGCCCGCGCTCCGCCGCCTGCTTGGCGAACCAGGTGAGCGGATCGTGCTCGCGGTAGGCGGCCGACTGCTCGGCGGTCCGGTAGGTGACCTGGTCGCCTTCGAAATGCCCGAAGTAGCGCCAGGTCCTGGCCTCGATCAGGCTGGGCCCGTCGCCCCGGCGGGCGCGGGCGAGCGCCTCGCCGGCCGCCTCGAACATGGCGACGGCGTCGTAGCCGTCGACGGAGACGCCGGGGATGTTATAAGAGGCGGCGCGGTCGGCGATGCTGGAGGCCGCGCAGTGGTACCCGACCGGGGTGGATTCGGCGAAGCCGTTGTTTTCGGCGACGAAGATCACCGGGAGCTTCCAGATCGCAGCCAGGTTCATCGCCTCGTGGGTGGTGCCCTGCTCGGCCGCGCCGTCGCCGAAGAAGCAGGCGCAGACCGCGCCGCTGCCCTTGAGCTTGGCGGTGAGCCCGGCGCCGCAGGCCAGCGGCGGGCCGCCGCCGACGATCCCGTTGGCGCCCAGCATGCCCCGGGAGACGTCGGCGATGTGCATCGAGCCGCCCTTGCCCTTGCAGGAGCCGTCCACCCGCCCGTACAGCTCGGCCATCATGGCGCCGAGCGGGACGCCCTTGGCGATGCAGTGGCCGTGGCCCCGGTGGGTGGAGGTGATGAAGTCGGCGTCCTCCAGGTGGGCGCAGACGCCGACCGCGACCGCCTCCTCACCGGCGTAAAGGTGGACGAAGCCAGGGATCTGGCCGTCGGCGAACAGCTTCGCCACCCGCTCCTCGAAGGCCCGGATGGTCACCATGCGATCGTAGATCCAGAGGGCCTTGTCCTGGGTCAGCTCCCTGACCTGGGTCAGCTCCATCGCGTCCCTCCCGGGCTGCATCTGGACAATCCTGGCACCCAGGCAAGAGCCTACGCC
>DASWDC010000009.1:0-2854 GCA_036395655.1 Actinomycetota bacterium
GGCGGCCCGCACGCTGGTCGCCGTGCAGGTCAGCCTGGTGGTCGGCGGCAGCGCGGCGCTGATCGCGCTGGGCCCGCGCGCCACCAGGATGGTATTCGGCGACGGCTTCTCGATGAGCCGTGGCGAGCTGCTGGCGGTCGCGGTGGCGATGCTCGCCCAGACCGCCTGCGAGGTGAGCTTGTCGCGGCTGCGGTCGGTCGGCAAGGTCCGCACGGCGATGTTCGGCCGGATCCTGGTCACCGTGGTCGCGGTCGCCGCGGCCTACGCGGTCGGCACCTCGCTGGTCGGGGTGATGGTCGCGCTGCTGGTGAGCCAACTCGCCGGCGCTGGCTTCGCGTTCGCCGCCAGGACCCACGACGCTGGCCGGGAAGCGGATGTCAGGGTTGGCCCGGCCCGTTTCGGCCTGCTCCGCCGGGTGGTGATGGCCGCCTTCGCGGCGCTGCACCAGTAGCTCGGCTGGTTGTGTCGAGGGCGCGCGGCCGGACTCCCCCGGGTGGTCCAGGCCGCGCGCCCTCGACCTGTATTCGCCGCTGGATCACGCGGCGGTTCAGCGGCGGCGTCAGCGGACTGGGGCGGGCGGTCCCCAGGGGACGCTGACCCGGCGGGCGGAGACCAGGAAGCCGGTGTGGCCGATCATGCGATGCTCCGGGCGGACCGCGAGGCCGTCGACGTGCCAGGGCCGCAGGATCGCCTCTGAGGTCTCGACCAGGCCGAACTGCCGCGAGGTGTCCAGCGCCTCCACCAGGCGCATCACCTGCGGGACGGTGGCGACGAAGGCGACCAGCACCCCGCCGGGTTCCAGCGCCCCGGCGGCGCCGGGGACCACCAGCCACGGCTCCAGCAGGTCGAGCAGCACCCGGTCGACGGTGCCGACGGTGGCGATCCCCTCCACCACGTCGCCGTCGCGCAGGTCCCAGGCGTCGGGGAGCTTGCCGAACCAGGCCTCGACGTTGCGGCGGGCCTGGGCGGCGAACTCGGGGCGCAGCTCGAAGGAGACCAGCCGCCCGCTGGGCCCGAGGGCCTGCAGCAGCGTCATCGACAGGGCCCCCGACCCGGCCCCGGCCTCCAGCACGGTCATGCCGGGCTGGACGTCGGCGGCCATCACCATGAGGGCGAGCACCCGCGGGTAGATCACCTGGGCGCCCCGGGGCATCTTCAGCACCCAGTCGGCCAGGGTCGGCCGCAGCACCAGCAGCCGCTGGCCGAGGTCGGTGGCGGCCACCTCCCCCTCGCGGCTGCCGATCAGCTGGTCGTGGGCGAGGCGCCCGCGGTGGGTGTGGAAGGTCGCGCCGGCCTGCAGCGTCACCAGATAGCGGCGGCCCTTGCTGTCCTGCAGCAGCACCCGCTCGCCCGCCTCCAGGGGTTTCACCCGGCGCGCACCTCCGTGATCGGCAGCGGCCGGGCGTCCCCGTCGACCAGGCGGGCGCGGGTGCGGCAGAAGGCGCAGACGGGCGCCTCGGCGGGGTCGTCGGGCGCCTGGGTGACCATGCCGCAGCGGGAGCACTCGGCCAGCTCGGCGCCGTCGGCGCGGCGCAGCAGCGCGGCGGCCCTGTCGAGGTAGCCGAACAGGAAGTTGTGCTTGGTGCCTGGGGAGGCCTCCTCCATCTGGTTCAGGGTCTCCTTGTGGCGCATCTGGGTGTTGCCGGCGACCAGGGGGCATTCCTCGATCACGTAGTCGATGGCCTTGAGGACGCAGTAGGCGGCGGTCTCGCGCTCGGCCAGGCGGTACAGCGGCTTGACCTTCTTGACCAGGCCGGGGCGGGTCGCCTCCAGCACCGGGTACTGGCGCGCCATCGACTCGGTGTCCCAGCGCAGGGTGTTGCCGAACAGCACCGCGGCCTCGTCGTCGAGGTTGTGGCCGGTGGCGATCACGTCGTAGCCGCCGTCGAGGGCGGCCTTGTTGAAGATGTAGCGCTTGGACAGCCCGCAGACCCCGCAGGAGGAGCGCCCGGCCGTGCCCGCCCTGGCCGCCTGCGCGGCGGCCTGCGGGATGGTGTAGCCCTGCTCGTTGGCGAGGTCGTGGACGATCAGCGTGGCGCCGCGTGCGGCGGCGAAGCGCTCGCAGAGCTGCTTGGAACGCTCGGAGTAGGCGCCGATCCCAAGGCTGAGGTAGAGCCCGTCAGTCTGGTAGCCGAGGCCGAGGAGGATGTCCCAGAGTGCCAGGGAGTCCTTGCCGCCGGAGACCGCGACCAGGATCCGGTCGGTGGGTGCCAGCATGTGGTGCTTGGCGATCGCGCGGGTGACCTGCTGGCCGGCGTAGTGGACGAAGCAGTCCCGGCAGAAGGCCGCGTTGTGGCGGCGGACCTCGATCACCACCGGGCCGCGGCAGCGTTTGCAGCGCATCGCCATCGCCGCTCACGCCCCTCCGGAGATGGCGAAGCGGACTTCGACGCTGTCCCCGTCGCGGAGCCGGTCCTGGCTGGTGAGCAGGTCGCCGTCGCGGATCACCAGCACGGTCCCCTGGAGGACCTCCAGCTTGGCGAGCAGGTCGGCGACCCGTTCGACGTCGGCGACCTCAACGGTCCGGTCGGGCGGCCGCAGCCGCGCGGTCACGAGCACGGAGTCCGCCTCCTCCTCCTTGGTCGGCTGAATCTTGGGCTGCTCAATTGGGAGATTCCGAAGACCTCGAAGCCAACGATACCGCCGCGTGACCCCCCTCGCTCGCGCGGCGCGGCGCGGCTTACACTGGTTTGCCCGCCTTTCCTGTCGAGCGAGATCGAGGCTGTCATGGGTGCTCCCGCCGTGACTCCAAACGACCCGGACCATCCCGCTGAGATTGACGACGGCGACATCCCGGCCCCGGCCCCGCTGCTGGTCACGTCCCTGCACGGCCTCTGGGGTGGCCGCGGCCGTC
>DASWDC010000010.1:0-12147 GCA_036395655.1 Actinomycetota bacterium
CTCGCGACACTCCCGTCAAGCACGCCCGATGCGGTCACACCCACCCATTAGTCTCCCCGGTCGGTGACCCCGGTGAATTCGGCGAGGTTGTGGCAGATGAGGTCGGGGGTGATGGGGGCGGTGGCGGCGTCGGTGGGGGTGGTGGTGCCGGAGAGGACGAGGATGGCGGTGAGGCCGGCGCGGTGGGCGCCGAGGATGTCGGAGTCGAGGCGGTCGCCGACCATGCAGATGGGGGTGCCGTCGGTGGCGCCGAGGAGGGTGCGGGCGGCGTCGAAGATGGGGCGTTCGGGTTTGCCGGCGACGGTGGCGGGGACACCGCCGGCGACCTCGACCGAGGCGAGGTAGGGGCCGGAGGCGGGGGCGGGGCCGGACGGGGTCGGGTAGGTGGCGTCGCGGCCGGCGCCGAACAGGCGGGCGCCGGCGCGCAGGGCCCGCGTCGCGCGGGTCAGCTCGGCGTGGCCGAGGTCGACTGAGCCGCCGACCACCACCAGGTCGACCGACTTCGGGTCGGCTCCGGTGGCGTCGGCGTCCAAGAGCCCGGCGGCCATGACCTCGGTGCGGAAGGCTGGCGTGCCGAGGATCAGCGCGGTAGCGCCCTCGAAGCCCTCCTGGCGCAGCAGCAGGGCCAGGGCCATGCCAGTGGTGACCACGTCGTCGGGAGTGGCGGGGACGCCGATGGTGGCGAGGCGGGCGGCGAACTCGCCACGGCCCGCGGCCGGGTCGTTGGTGAGGAAGGCGACCCGCTGGCCGCGCGCCCGCAGCGCCGCGATCGCCTCCGGGGACCCGGGCACCGGCAGATGGCCGATGTAGACGGTCCCATCGAGATCGAGCAGGACGACCTCGAACGGGTCGGAGGGAGCCGTCACGTCACTTCGCGGCGGCGTCGACGAAGGGCGGGCGAGTGACGCGGGTGCTGCAGCGGCGGCCGCGGACGTCGACCAGCAGCCCGGTGCCGTCCTTGGCGAATGCGGGGACGACGTAGGCGAGGGCGATGCCGTGGCGCAGGGTCGGCGAGAAGGTGCCGCTGGTCACCTCCCCTATCGGGCGGCCGTCGGGGTCGTCGGGGTCGAGGACGGCCATGCCGTGGCGTGGGATGAGGCGGTCGGTGGCGACCAGGCCGACGAGGAGGCGCTCGGGGCCGGACTGCTTGCGCTCCAGCAGGGCGGGCTTGCCGCGGAAGGCAGGCTTGTCCATGCGGACGGCCCAGCCGAGGCGGGCCATGAAGGGGTCGGTGGCGGTGGAGATGTCGTTGCCGTGCAGGGGGTAGCCCATCTCAAGGCGCAGGGTGTCGCGGGCGCCGAGGCCGCAGGGGACCGCGCCGAGCTGCTCACCGCGGTCGAACAGCTCGTCCCACAGGGCGGGCGCGCGCTCGCCGGGAACGATCAGCTCGTAGCCGCGCTCGCCGGTGTAGCCGGTACGGCACAGGCGGGCGGTCGCGCCGCTCCAGGTGATGGGCGCCTGGTGCATGTAGGGCAGGCCGTCGGCCTCCTCGAACAGGCCGTCGAGCAGTTCGGGGGCGGCCGGGCCCTGCACCGCGATGACGGCGAGGTCGGGGCGTGGGGTGACCTCGGTGTCGCCTCGGTGGGCGGAGGCGCGCACCGCGTCGGCCACCGCCGGCCAGTTGGCGGCGTTGGGGACCAGCAGGTAGCCGTCGGCCTCGCGGTAGGCGATCAGGTCGTCGACGATGCCCCCGTCGTCGCTGAGGCAGAGGGTGTACTGGGCCGCGCCCTCCTCGGTGAGGCGGTCCAGGTCGTTGGAGAGGGCGTGCTGCAGGGTGTCGTAGGCGCCCGGGCCGCGGACCTCGACCTTGCCGAGGTGGGAAAGATCGAAGACGCCCACCGCCTCACGGACCGCGCGGTGCTCGCTGAGAGTGCCGGCGTACTCGATCGGCATGTCCCAGCCGGCGAACGCGCCCATCTTGGCGCGCAGGCGGCGGTGGACGGCGTCCAGCGGCGAGCGCCGCAGCCCGGCCTCGGGCTCCGCCGCTGACCCGGCCTCGGCTGACCCAGCCTCGGCGTCGGTCGCCGGTGTCACTCCTGCTCCCCTGCCTCAGGAGCGGGAGGGGTCGGCGGTCCCGGAGGGGTCCGGGGAACCCCAGGGGGGTGCCCAGGTGAATCAATTCTCTGTGGCCGGGGGATGCGGCCGGGCGGCTGGGAGGTGCGCACCGGTGGGGCGCCGGGCTGCTGCAGGCGCCGGTCGGCGCGGCCCTCGGCTTTGAGGCGGGCGTTGTAGGCGCGCATGCGGTCGGGGTAGCCGACGATCTGCACGTCGTAGACGGGGATCTCCAGCTCGTGGGCGAGGCGGCGGGCGACCTTGGGCGAGCCGACCCGGCGGCGGGTCCATTCGCCGTCGGCAGCGATGGCCATGGCGGTGGTGTCGGTGACCATGGTCTCGGGCTCCACGTAGAACTCGACGCCGGTGCGGGTGCGGACGAACTCGCGGAGCGCGTCGAGGTCCTCGGAGGTGGCCTCCCGGTCCATGCTGGCGACCTGGGTGCCACGGCTGCGGCGGATGCGGAGTGCGTCGAGGAATTTGCTCATCAGGTCGGGCTCACGTGTCGGCTTTGTGGACAAGGGAGAGGACCTGCTGCGAAACCTCGATATGGGGCAGCTCGGTCGACTCGGCCATACCTTGGACGCTCCAGCGGACCAGGTCGCGGATGGAGACGATGCCGATCAGGCCCTCGTCGGCGACGACCGGCAGGTGCCGGACGCCGGCGCGGACCATCTCGCGGGCGGCCTCCTCCACCGCAGCGGACGGGCTGACGGTGATGAGATCGTCGGTGAGGGCCTCGTGCGCGGCCACGGTCTTGGGATCCTCGCCGGAGCCGACCACCCGGAGGATGTCGCGCTCAGTGAGGATGCCGAGGACCCGGTCGTCCTCCAGCACGATCACCGAGCCGATCCCCCGGGCATGCATCATGCTCGCCACGTCGGCCACGTTGTATTCCGGGCCGACGGTGACGACCTCCTTGGTCATGATCTCGGAGATCTCCACGAGGCACCCCTCCTTGCGTGCACCAAAGGTTCAGGCGGCGACCCCAAGGCCGGTAGCCTGGACTCCGAGATTATCGTAGGCCGTTAGCTGCGGCCATGACGGGAGGCGCGTCGCTAGACTGGCGCCTCGGAAGCCCCTGCTGGCGATATCCCAAAAGGAGAGTTTGCGAATGCCCTCGGATTCCTATGACCTGGTGATCCTGGGTGGGGGCACCGGTGGGTACTCGGCTGCCCTGCGTGGCGCGGGCCTCGGGCTCAGCGTCGCTCTGGTCGAAAAGGACAAAGTGGGCGGCACCTGCCTGCACCGGGGCTGCATCCCCACCAAGGCCCTGCTCCACGCCGCAGAACTGGTGGACGGCGTCCACGAGGCGGCGGAGCGGTGGGGCATCAAGACCGCGATCGAGTCGATCGACTACGCCGCGACGGTGGCCAACCGAGAGGACATCGTCAACAAGAACTTCAAAGGCCTGGAAGGCCACCTAAAAAAAGAAAAGGTGGAGATCCTGGCCGGCAACGGCAGGGTGACCGGCCCCAAGCAGGTCGAGGTCGAAGGCGTGGGCACGATCACCGCCAACAAGGCGCTGGTGCTGGCCTCCGGATCGGTCCCGAAGTCGCTTCCCGGCCTGGAGATCGACGGGCAGCGGGTGATCACCTCCGATCACGCGTTACAGCTCGACTACCTGCCGAAATCGGTGATCGTGCTGGGCGCGGGCGCGGTCGGCGTCGAATTCGCCTCCTTCTACCGCTCCATGGGCGCCGACGTGACAGTGGTGGAGGTCCTACCCGGCCTGGTGCCGCTGGAGGACGCCGACATCCAGAAGGAGCTGGGGCGGGCGTTCCGCAAACGCGGCATCGACGTGCTGGTGGACACCCGCTTCGAGGAGGCCAAGGTCGACGGCGACCAGGTCCGCGTCACCGTCACCAGCAAGGGCGGCAAAGGCGACTCCAAGGAGCTGACCGCCGAGCTGCTGCTGGTCGCCACCGGCCGCGGGCCGGTCAGCGCCGGTCTCGGCTACGAGCAGATCGGCGTCAGGCTCGACCGCGGCTATGTGGTCCCCAAGAACTGGGACACCCTGGAGACCGACGCGGCCGGCGTCTACGCGGTCGGCGACCTCCTGCCGCCGCCGTCGCTGGCGCTGGCGCACGCCTCCTTCGCCGAAGGGATGCTGGTGGCGGAGCTAGCCGCCGGACTGCCCTCGCCGCCGATCGACTACGCGGGCGTGGCGCGGGTGACCTTCTCCACCCCGGAGGTCGCTTCGATCGGCCTCACCGAGGCGCAGGCGCGCGACCAGGGCTACGAGGTGGTCACCAACCGGTTCCCGTTCAACGGGGTCGCCAAGGGCATGATCCACGGCCAGGGCGGCATGGTGAAGCTGGTCGCGGCCAAGGACGGCCCGGTGCTCGGCGTGCACCTGGTGGGCGCGCGGGTCACCGAGCTGGTTGCCGAGGCGATGCTGGTCTACAACTGGGAGGCGCTGCCGAGCGACGTCGCCCAGTTCATCCACCCGCATCCGACCCTGTCGGAGGCGGTTGGGGAAGCCTACCTGACCCTGGCCGGCCGGCCGCTGCACCAGGGCTGACCATCGAGTCTGAAAGGAAGCGACGACATGGCCACGCCAGTCAAGTTGCCGGAGCTGGGCGAGTCGATCACCGAGGGCACCATCACCCGCTGGCTCAAACAGGAAGGCGACCACGTCGCGGTGGACGAGCCGCTGTACGAGGTCTCCACCGACAAGGTCGACACGGAGGTCCCCGCCCCGGTCGCCGGCGTGCTGCGGTCCATCAAGGTCAAGGAGGACGAGACCGTCGCGGTCGGCACGGAGCTGGCCGTAATCGAGCAGGACGGCGAGGCTGGTGGCGACGGCGGCGGTGCTCGTGCCAAGGCTGAGGCTGAGGCGGAGCCTGAGCAGGCCGCAGCTCAGCCTCAGGCTGAGCGTGAGGCGCCGGCCGAGGCGGAAGCGGCGCCGGCAGCCGAGGCTCGGCGCGAGTCTGCGCCCTCCCCCGCTCCGGCCCAGGCACCTGTGGCCGTGGAGCGCGACGGCGAACGGCGCGAGGGCCGAGGAGGTGGCAGGGCGACGGCGTCGCCGCTGGTGCGCCGGCTGGCGCGCGAACAGGGCGTGGACCTGAGCCAGGTGGCGGGCACTGGTCCTGGCGGACGGGTGCGGCGCGAGGACATCGACGCCTTCCTCGACCAGCGCGGCCAGAAGCCGGCGGCGGCCAAGGCCCCGGCGACGGAGGCGCCCGCGGCGGCAGCGGCACCCCAGCCCCAGGTCGCGGTGCCGCTGGCGCAGGGGTTGCGTGAGGAAGTGGTGCGCTCGACCCGGCTGCGGCGCCTGATCGCCGAGCGGATGGTCAGCTCGCTGCAGACCAGCGCCCAGCTCACCGCCGCGGTCGAGGTCGACATGACCCGGGTGATGCGGTTGCGCGAGCGCGCCAAGGACCAGTTCAAGCAGCGTGAGGGCCTGTCGCTGTCGCCGCTGCCGTTCTGCGTCATGGCGCTGATCGCCGCGGTCAAGCAGTACCCCGCCGTCAACTCGGCCCTGGACGAGGACGGCAACCTGCACATCTACCAGGACATCCACCTCGGCGTCGCGGTCGACACCCCTAAAGGCCTGTTCGTGCCGGTGATCAAGGGGGCGGACAGCCTTAACCTGGTCGGCCTGACCCGGGCGATCGCGGACCTGGCGCGGCGCACCCGCGACGGCAGCATCAGGCCGGACGAGCTGTCCGGGTCCACCATCACGGTGACCAACACCGGCAGCCGCGGCACTGTCTGGGACACGCCAATCATCAACCAGCCCAACGCGGCCATCTTCGCCACCCCGGCGATCGTCAAGCGGCCGTGGGTGATCGAGGACCCGGACCTCGGCGAGGTCATCGCCGTGCGCCACATCATGGAGGCGATCCTCACCTACGACCACCGCATCATCGACGGCGCCGACGCGGCCCGCTTCCTGGGCACGATCAAAGCGGTCCTGGAAAGCGACGACTTCACCGCCGAGCTGGCCGCGGAGCTTGGCGTCAAGAACCAGGGTTGAGGGGGTCCCTCCGATGGAGCCGCTGTGGACGGTCCGGGCCGGGGTGGTGCCCTACCGGCGTGCCTGGGCGTGGCAGCGGGCGCTGGTCGAGCGGCGCGTCGCCGGGGCCATCCCCGACACCGTGCTGCTGCTGGAGCATCCGCACGTCTACACCATCGGCAAGCGCGGCGCCGACGCGGACGTGCTGGTAAGCGAGGAGTGGCTGGCCGCCCAGGGCGCCGAGGTGGTCCACAGCGACCGGGGTGGCCAGGTCACCTACCACGGGCCGGGCCAGCTGGTCGGCTACCCGATCACCCTGTTGGAGCCGGCGCTGGGCGTGTGGCCGTTCATCCGCCGGGTCGAGGAGGCCCTCTGTGACGTCGCCGCCGGCTTCGGCCTCCAGGCTCGTGGCGAGGGCGGGTTGCTCACCGGGGTGTGGGTGGAATCGGGAGCCATTGACGCGAAGCTGGCCGCCATCGGCATGCGCGTGTCGCGCGGGGTGACCAGCCACGGCTTCGCCCTCAACTGCGACACGGACCTGTCCAAGTTCAACGCGATCGTCCCGTGTGGGATGCCTGACAAGCCCGCCTGCTCACTGTCGAGCCTGCTCGGCCGCCAGGTCACCGTCGCCGAAGTGCTGCCGCTGGCCGAACGCCACCTCGCCGAACGGCTCGGGCGGAAGCCCGTCCCGGTGGACCTCGCTACGCTGGAACTGCCAGAACCCGACCCCGCCGCCGTCACGTAAGTCCAGGTGCACAGCATGCCCGAACCCGTCATCCCCGCTGGAGTCAGGACCCTGTCAGTGCTGCCGCGCAGCCCGGCGCCACCACCGACCGAGCAGACCTTCGCGCGCAAACCCTCCTGGATCCGGGTCAAGGCCCGCTCCGGCCCCAACTACCAGGAGCTGCAGGGCCTGGTGCGGGACGAGGGCCTGCACACCGTCTGCCAGGAGGCCGGCTGCCCCAACATCTACGAGTGCTGGGAGGACCGCGAGGCGACCTTCCTGATCGGCGGGGACAACTGCACCCGGTCCTGCCCGTTCTGCCAGATCCACACGGGCAAGCCCGAGGGCTACGACACCGACGAGCCCCGCCGGGTCGCCCACGCGATCGCCCGCATGGGCCTCAACTTCGCGGTCATCACCGGGGTCGCCCGCGACGACCTGGCCGACGGCGGCGCGTGGCTGTTCGCCGAGTCGATCCGGCAGGTCCGGGCGCTGCTGCCAAGCTGCGGGGTGGAGGTGCTGATCCCCGACTTCCGCGGCAGCCCGGAGGCGCTGCGGCAAGTGGTCGACGCGACTCCCGACGTGCTCGGCCACAACGTTGAGACGGTCCCGCGCCTCTACAAGCGGATCCGGCCGGGGTTCACCTACGCCGGCAGCCTGGAGCTGCTGGCCAGGGCGCGGGCGTGGCTGCCGCAGGGCTCGGCGACCAAGTCCAACCTGATCCTGGGCATGGGCGAGGAGCGCGACGAGGTCAACCAGACCATGCGCCACCTGCGCGAGGTGGGCGTTGAGCTGTTGACCATCACCCAATACCTGCAGCCAAGCCGCCAGCACCTGAACCTGCAGCGCTTCGTCACCCCGGAGGAGTTCGCCGAGCTGAAGGCCGAGGCCGAGGGGCTCGGGTTCGCCCACGTGGAGTCCGGGCCGCTGGTGCGCTCCAGCTACCACGCCGGGCGCATGCACGAGGCGGCGACGGGAGCGGCTCGGGCGGCGACGCGGTGACGGCGTCCGCCCTCCACCTTGGACGTCCTGGACGCCGGGCCAGGGTCACGGTGGCGGCGGTGCTGCTGGTCGCCCTGGTCGGCTGGCTCGGGTGGCGTGCCCAGCAGGCGTTTGACCATAGCCGCCATCTGGCCGCCGCCCGTGCGGTGGTCAGCGCTCCGGACGTGGTCACCTACCGGCTCCCCGCGAGCGGGGTCGGGAGCAGGGTCAGCGGGATGCTGCAGTACCGGCGCGGGGAGTGGCTGTCGGTGGTGACCCTGCACGGCCTGTCACCGGTCGGCGGGCGCGAGCACTACCTGGTGTTCCTGCACGGCTTCAGTGGCTGGACGCTTGCCGGGGCGGTCCGCCCCAACCCGGACGGCTCCGCGCAGGTGCGCTTCGGCGCCGAGCCACGCCCCTCCTCCACCTATGAGGTGGTCGTCACCCGAGGGGTCGACGACGCCACCAGCATCCCCCACGGCACCATGCTGCTGCACTGGTTCGACGTCGGCCTCGGCCCCCTCCGCGTGAAGCCGTTCGACCCGGCGCACCCGGTCCCCTAGCCTCTGCCCTAGGGGCTTCTCGCTGCCTGTCCGGATTCCGCTCGGCAGTTCTTGGTATCTCGTTAGGGATTCGTGAGCGGCGCGCGGTTTCCTCTGCTTGTCGGGTGGAACAGATCGGGCCCGGTCGCCACCCCCCTGACCGGGCCCGATCCACTCGCAGGACCGGGGGCTGGGGTACGCAGGTTGCAGGTGAGGAGGCAGCGCATGACCAGGACCGCTCTGGACCTTCGCCGACCGCGGGTCGCGCTGGTCGCCTCACCGCGGGCCACCCTTCCGCCCGGCAGCTATGGCGGCAGCGTCGAGCAGGTCACCGGGCTGGCAGCGGCGCTGGCGCGGCGCGGCTATGAGATCACGGTCATCGGCGCTGGGCTCACGATAGCGCCAGGCGCTTCGCGCTACCGGGCGATCGACACCCAGCAGGACGAGGGCCTGACCGACCCGGTGCTCGCCGAGGCGCTGCACGGCGTCGCGGTCGAGCGCCTGCTCCGCCGCCTGGACGTCGACCTGGTCCACGACCACACCGTCATCGGCATGCTCACCCCCGCCAGCGACCGCGACATCCCGCGGATCGTGACCGTCTACACCCCCACCAGTGACGCCGACGGCGTACCGAGCGCCAAGGTCGGCGGCAGGGTCGGCGGCGGCGCCGCGCTGGTCGCGGTATCCGGGCACCAGCGCGCCCAGGCGCCGGGGCTCCCCTGGCTCGGTGTCGTCCACCCCGGCATCCTCGTCACCGAATACCCCTACCGGGAGGAGAAGGACGGGTCCTGCCTGTTCGTCGGGGCGCTTGCCCCCGGGCGCGGGGCCGACCTGGCGATCGCCGCCGCGCACGCGGCGGGGCGGTCGATCACGGTCGCGGGGACCCTGCCGCAGCCGGGGATGGCGACCTACGTGCAGTGGCGGCTGCGGCCGCTGCTGCGCCCCGGCGACAAGCTGATCGTCGCGGCCGACCATGCCAAGCGCACCAGCCTGCTGCTGCACGCGCGCTGCCTGGTCGCGCCGTTCGGCGCTGACGTTCCCTTCTCGCTGCCGGTGGTCGAGGCGCTGGCCTGCGGCACGCCGGTGGTGGCGCTGCGCGGCGGCGTCGCCGAGGAGCTGGTCGAGCACGGCGTCTCCGGGATCCTCTGCCCAACCCCGGCGGAGCTGGCCGAGGGGATCGCCGCCGCTGAGCGGCTCGACCCGGCCGACTGCCGCCGCCACGCCGCCGCCCGCTTCGACACCACCCAGATGGCCGCCGGCTACGACCGGCTCTACTCCCAGGCGCTGGCCGCACGGCTCCAGCAGACACCCGCCGCGTCGCCCGATCCCCACCCCCACCGGGCGCCCGTCCCCGCCGGCGGACGGTCCTGGCCCTGATCTTGGCCGCGCCTCCCAGGGCGGGCCGGTGCTCCGATCACCGGCCCGCCCGCACGTTCTGTCCTAGTTACCGCGATCTACCGCATCGGAATATTTCAGCCGCTCCGAGAGCAGCGTTAGGATTCCCCCTTCACTGACCGAATAGGGGGAATCATGCGCCGCTCAAGGTTCCTGCTCCTGCTCACCATCAGTGCCGCGCTGCTGCCGCTGGCGCTGCCCGCCGCCGGGCTGGCACCCGCTCTGGCGCGGGAGACCCCGGCCACGGGCGCCAACGCCGCCGCCTTCACCGCGACCGCCACCGGCCAGGTCTTCGACCCGAACCCGGTCGTCACCCTGCAGGACGAGACCCTCACCGACCAGCAGGACAAGGACTACCCGGCGCTGAATCCCGCCTACCGGACGGTGACGCTGACCCGCCTGGACGGGTCGGGGTACCTCCACGGCGACTTCGCCACCATCGACCCCAAGCAGAAGACACCGGCGTTCTCCTCCACCGGGCAGTTCGTCTACCTTCGCTCCGACGACCGCTTCGAGCAGGTGATGGCCTACTACCACGTCACCGCCGCGCAGACATACATCCAGAGCCTCGGCTTCACCACCATCAACAACGAGCCGCAGAACCTGCTGCTCAACCCGATCGGGCAGGACAACTCCTACTACGACCCGAAGACCGACATCATCACCTTCGGCAAAGGCGGCGTGGACGACGCCGAGGACGCCGAGATGATCTGGCACGAGTACGGCCACGCCATCCAGGACAGCCAGGTCCCCGGGTTCGGCTCCGGCAACCAGGCCGGTTCGATCGGCGAGGGTTTCGGCGACTACTGGGCCTTCACCATGTCCCAGGCCGACAGCCCCGACACCGCCACCACCCCGCTGGCCTGCATCGCCGACTGGGACTCGACCGCCTATACCTACAACCAACTGCCGCACTGCCTGCGCCGGGTCGACACCAACAAAACCATGGCCGACTACCAGCCGAACGGCGACGTGCACGTCAACGGGCAGATCTGGTCGCGGGCGCTGCACGACATCAACCTCGCACTCGGGCGCGACCCGGCCAACACCGTGATCCTCCAGGCGCAGTTCGCCTTCAGCCCCTCGACCACCTTCCAGGCCGCCGCGCAGGCCACCGTGGACACCGCCACCGCCCTGTACGGCTCGGCCACCGCCAGCCAGGTCCAGGCGGCGTTCGCGGCGCGCGGGATCCTCTGAGAGCGCTGGGGTACGATCGACGGCGCGGCGAGACCTGCGCGTTAACGGACGCGAAACAAGGCAGCAACCAGGCAGCAACGGCCACTTGCTAGCGTCGGACAGGCCTGGGCCAGCGCCGCAGGATGGATCTGCGCGGTTGTGGAGCTTCAGCGGTTGATTGGCTGTTCGAGTTTTCGGGAAATGGGGGCGCCCCCCCTGATGCGCAAAGGAGGCAGCGCGTGACGGATTCGGTCGGTGACGTCCTCAAGCTGATCAAGGACCGCGGGGTCCAGATCATCGACCTGCGCTTCGCGGACCTGCCCGGGCTGACGCAGCACTTCTCGGTGCCGCCCTCGGAGCTGACCGAGGCGTCGTTCGAGGAAGGCTTCGGCTTCGACGGCTCCTCGATCCGCGGGTTCCAGGAGATCCAGGAATCGGACATGCTCCTGTTCCCGGACCCGGGCACCGCGGTGCTCGACCCGTTCGCCAAGCACACCACCCTGGTGCTCAACTGCTTCGTCGGCGACCCAGTGACCGGCGAGCCCTACAGCCGCGACCCGCGCCACATCGCCCGCAAGGCCGAGGCGTACCTCAAGGGGACCGGCATCGCCGAGACCTCGTACTGGGGCCCGGAGTGCGAGTTTTACATCTTCGACTCGGTCCGCTTCGACCAGAACCAGTACTCCGCCTACCACTTCATCGACGCCATCGAGGGCCAGTGGAACTCCGGCGCCGAGGAGGGCGGCCACAACCTCGGCTACAAGCCGCGCTACAAGGAAGGCTACTTCCCGGTCCCGCCGACCGACCACTACCAGGACATCCGCTCCGAGATGGTCCTGAAGATGATCGAGGCAGGCATCGGCATCGAGGTGCACCACCACGAGGTCGGCACCGCCGGCCAGGCCGAGATCGACATGCGCTTCGACACCCTGCTGCGCATGGCCGACAAGGTGATGCTCTACAAGTACATCGTCAAGAACGTCGCCCGCGCCTGGGGCAAGACCGCCACCTTCATGCCCAAGCCGATCTTCGAGGACAACGGCTCGGGCATGCACACCCACCAGAGCCTATGGACCAACGGCGAGCCGCTGTTCTACGACGAGTCCGGCTACGCGGGCCTGTCGGACACCGGTCGCTGGTACATCGGCGGGCTGCTCGCCCACGCCCCGGCGCTGACCGCGCTGTCCAACCCGACCACCAACAGCTACCGCCGCCTGGTCCCCGGCTACGAGGCGCCGGTCAACCTGGTCTACTCGCAGCGCAACCGCTCGGCCGCCTGCCGCATCCCGCTCTACTCCAAGAGCCCCAAGGCCAAG
>DASWDC010000011.1:0-16897 GCA_036395655.1 Actinomycetota bacterium
CGATCGCCTACGGCGGCCGCCGCGTCGACGGGCCCCGGCGGGAGCTCGGCTACCTCACCCAGAGCGACACCCTGATGCCCTGGCGGGACGTGCGCCGCAACGTGGAGCTGCCGCTGGAGCTGCGCGGGGTCGACAAGCGGGAGCGGCGTGCGGTGGCGCACCGCCTGATCGACACTGTCGGGCTGCACGGCTTCGAGCGGCACTACCCACGGGAGCTGTCCGGGGGCATGCGCCGCCGTGCCAGCCTCGCCCGCATGCTCTGCGGTGATCCGGAGACCCTCCTGCTCGACGAGCCGTTCGGGGCGCTCGACGCCCAGTTGCGCGCCGAGCTGCAAGGCGAGCTGCTCCGGCTGTGGTCCGGGTCGGGCCGCACGGTGGTGTTCGTCACCCACGACCTCGAGGAGGCGCTGCTGCTGGGCGACCGGGTGGTGGTGCTCGGCCACGCCGGCCGCCTGGTGCTCGACCAGCCCGTCGACCTGCCGCGCACGCGCGACCTCGACGAGATCCGGTTGCACCCGCGCTTTGTGGAACTGCACCGGGTTGTGTCCACGGCGCTCAAAGACGCTTCGAGGTCGCCATGACGACCCCGCCACGCCAGCTCCCGGCTGCGGCCCCGACCCCCGCTCCCGTCAGTGCCGGCGGCGGCACCGGCACTGACGGGGCGGTCAGCCTCGGGACCAGGGCGGGCCACGGCCCGATCGAGTTGCCGGCCGAGCGGAGCTGGTGGCAGCGGCACGGAGAGACCGCCATCGTGTGGGCCTTCCGGGTACTGCTGCTCGCCGCCGTCCTGGTCGCCTGGCAGCTGGCCTCCGGCCGCCTGGTTGACGAGCTGTTCGCCAGCAAGCCGTCAGCCGTGGCGCACCGGCTCGCCCAGTGGTCAGGCGACGGCACCCTGTGGTCGAACACCTGGCTGACTATCCAGGAGATCCTCGTCGGCTACCTCCTCGGCGCCTCCACCGGCGTGCTCGCTGGGTTCGCGCTGGCATCGCAGCGCATCGCCTGGCGGGTCCTGGAGCCATTCGTGATGGCGTTGTATTCGATCCCGAAGGTGGCGCTGGCGCCGCTGTTCATCGTCTGGCTTGGCATCGGCCTGCAGATGAAGGTGCTCGTGGCCGCCGTCAGCGTCTTCTTCCTGGTGTTCATCAATACCGCCGCGGGCATCCGCGGCGTCGATCGCGGCCTGGTCGATGCCGTGCGGCTGATGGGCGGCAGCCGCCGCGACATCGCCCTCAAGGTGATCCTGCCCGGCGCGATGGCCGGTGTGCTCACCGGCCTGCGGGTCGCGATCCCCTATGCGCTCATCGGCGCCGTCATCGCCGAGCTGGTCGCCTCCAACCGTGGGCTCGGCTACCTCATCAACGACGCCGCGGCCAGGTTCGACACCGCCGGGGTGTTCGCCGCGCTGGTGGTCCTGAGCGTGATCGCGTCCGTGCTGGGCGCGCTGGTCAGCGTGCTCGGCCGCTTCACCAACCGCTGGAAGCCGATCGACGAGCGCCACTGACGGCCGCGCCGGTCCCACCCCACCCCCCACGCCCACCCGGTGAAGGGAACCCCCGATGAAGGGAGCCGACATGCGAGACCGCACCACTGCCGGCCGGATGGCCCGATTCCTCGCCGCATGCGCGACTGTGGGATTGCTCGCCGCCGGCTGCGGCGGAGGCAAGAGCTCCTCCAGCGGCGACATGACCCTCAACGTGGGGCAGGTCAGCAACTCGGTCGCGTTCTTGCCCTTCTACATCGCCGAGCAGCAAGGCTACTTCACCCAGGAGGGCGTCAAGCTCGGCGATCGGCCGCGCCTGGGGACCGGCGCCAAGGTTGCCGCGGCGCTCACCTCCGGCTCCATCGACATCGCCGGCAGCGTCATGACCGACGTGCTCAACCTGTACAAGACCCGCAGCGACACCCGCCTGCTGGCGCCGCTGGTCAACGCCTACTACATCGACGTCACCGTGCGCACTGGCTTCACCGACCCCGGCGGCGACCTCAACGCCAAGATCACCGCGCTGAAGGGCAAGAAGATCGGCATCACCGGTCCGGGCAGCGGCACCGAGGCCCTGCTCATCTACCTCTTCAAGCAGGTGGGGCTGGACACCAAGCGGGACGCCACTCTGGTCCCCCTCGGCAGCGACGCCACTGCGGCGCTCGGGGCACTCAAGACCGGCCGCGTCGACGCGCTCTCCCTGGCCCAGCCGGTCGGCCAGCAGGCCGAAGCCGACGGCATCGGCAAGATCTACATCTCCCCCACCAACGGGGACGTCCCCGCCCTCGTTGGCGCCACCCAGGGCGTGGTCTTCACCACCCAGAAGGTGATTGACCGCAAGGGCGCGGCGGTCGCGGCGTTCCTGCGCGCGATCGCCAAGGCCGAGCAGCTCATCCACGACGACCCCGCCACCGCGCAGAAGCTGCTCGCCGGCTACCAGAACACCCTCAAGCCCGCCACGGTCCAGACCCTCATGCCGATCGTGGAGAAGGAGATCCCCGCCAAGCCGGTCTTCACCGAGCAGGGCTACCAGACCATCGTGACCTTCCACACCTCCAGCGGCCTGGCGGCCTCCGCCCCTCCATTCGCAACCGTCGTCCCGACGGCCTGGATCAACCAGGCCCTCGCGGGCAGCAAGGGGTAGGGCTACCTCGGCCTCGGATCCGGGGCGGCCCGCCGTGACGGGCGGCGGGCCGCCCCGATGAAGGCACGCTCCAGCAGGGTGCCGGCGACGTCGCGGCGGTAGTCGGCGCTGGCGTGCAGGTCGCTTGCGGGGGTGAGCACCTCGCGGGCGCGGTCGGCGGCGGCGCTGACGGCCTCGGCGTCGGCGGGCGAGCAGCCGGTGAGCACAGCCTCGGCCTCCGGGCAGCGGCGCGGCACCTCGGCGACGCCGATGAAGCACACCCGGGCGTCGGCGACGGTGCCGCCGTCGTCCAAAGTGACCTGCAGCGCGACGCCGACCAGCGCGAAGTCGCCCTGCCGGCGGCTCACCTCCAGCACGCACGCGCCGCTGCGTGGCGGCAGCGGCGGGAAGCGGGTCTCTACCAGCAGCTCGTCGGGCTCCAGGGCGGTGGTCAGGTAGGTCTGGTAGAAGGCGGACGCCGGGATCTCCCGGCGGCTGCGGGCGCTGGCGGCGATCAGCGTCGCGTCCAGTGCCACCGCCACCGCTGGCAGCTCGGCGGCCGGGTCGGCGTGGGCGAGGCTGCCGCCGATCGTGCCGCGGTTGCGGATGGGCGGGTGGCCGACGTGTGGCAGGGCAGCCGCGAGCAGCGGGCAGGCCTCGGCAACCTCCGGGTCGGTCTCGGCGTGGCGCTGCCGGACCATCGCGCCCACCGCGAGGCCGTCCGCGCTGCGCCGCAGCCGCCTGAGGGAAGCGATGCGCTCCAGGTCGATGACGTGGGCGGGCCGGGCGAGGCGGAAGTTGAGCAGCGGGACGAGGCTCTGCCCGCCAGCGAGGGCTTTGGCGTCGTCGCCGTGCTCGGCCAGCAGCGCGAGCGCCTCGCCGAGGATGTCCGGGCGGTGCAGGCAGAAGTCGGCCGGCTTCATGACCTCACCTCACGGCGCCGCGGCGCCGTCGCCGCCGGCCGGGAGCGGGAGGCCGAACACGGTGGCGGCGTTGCCGCCGAGCAGCAGGCGGGCGTCAGCCTCGCTCAGGCCGGAGCGCTCGATCACCTGGCGGGGCTGCGGGTCGCCGATGGGGAACGGGTAGTCGGAGCCGAGCAGCACCCGCTCGGGACCGGCCAGCCGCACCAGCAGCTCCAGGGCCGCCGGCTCGAAGACGACCGAGTCGAAGTACAGGCGCGCGAAGGACTCCATCGGGTCGGCGTGGCGAGCGCCGCTCACCTCGTAGTTGCGGACCAGCCGGCCGAGCACCCATGGGAGCGCCCCGCCGCCGTGGGCGACGACCAGCCGCAGCCTCGGGTAGCGGGCGGGAATGCCGGCGTACAGCAGGCGCGCGAGGGTGACGGTGCTGTCCTCGATGCGGGCCAGCCCGTTGGCCAGGCCGTAGGGCTCGTAGCGGCGGCTCGCCGCGCCGAAGCCCGGGTGCAGGTAGACGACAGTGCCGAGGTCGTCGGCCGCCTCCCAGAAGGGCGTGGCGGCGGGGTCGTCCAGCTCCAGCTCCCCAGCCCGCGTGGCGACCATCACCCCGGCGCAGCCAGCGGCCAGCACCTCGGGGAGCAGGTCGGCGGCGCGTGCGGGGTCCTGCAGCGGCACGGTGCCGAGCGGCGTCAGCCGCCCCTCCCCCTCCCTGGCGCACAGCCCGGCCAGGCGCTCGGTGAGCAGCCGCGACCAGTCCGCCCCCTCGGCGCTGCCGAGCTGGTAGCCGAAGATGTCCAGCCAGCCGCCGACGACCTGTGCCCCGATGCCCTGCGCCTGCAACCAGGCACGGCGGCGGCCGGCGTCGGTGAGCGCGGGCGCGAGCGGCCGGGTCGGCGGACCGCCGGCGAAGGCGAAGGTGGGACCGGGGCCAGCGGCCTCGGCGGGGCCGGGGCCGGGGCCGACGCTGACATTGGGGAAGTGCACGCGGCCACCGACCAGGTCGGCCACGAGATCCGCGGGCACCGCATGCGCGTGCGCGTCCACCACCGTCACCGAACCCGGCACCGGCACCGGCGATGGCGGGCCGGTCACTGCGGACCCCCGCTGGCGGGGCGCCGGGCGGCGCGCAGTGCGGCCCAAACGTCGGCCGGGCCGATCGGCAGGGCCTGGACCGGGGCCGCGCCACCGGCTGCGAGCGCGTCGTTGACCGCGCTCGCCACGGCGGCGGGGGCGCCCATGTAGCCAGCTTCGCCGGACCCCTTCTGGCCGTGGGAGGTCAGCGGCGAGGGCGTGTGGTGTTCCAGGTCGCGGAGGTGCGGCACCTCGTAGATGCTGGGCAGCAGGTAGTCCATGAACGACCTGGTGAGCGGCTGGCCGTGCTCGTCGAAGGCGAAGCGCTCGTAGAGGGCGACGCCGATGCCGTGGGCGATGCCGCCCAAGACCATGCCGCGGACCACCTGCGGGTTGATCATCGTGCCGCAGTCGTGGGCCACGTAGTACTCGGGGATGGCGACCTGCCCGGTGCCAGGGTCGATGCTGACCAGCGCCAGGTGTGCCTCGAAGGCGAAGCACGGGTACATCGCCACGCTGCCGTCGACGGCGGCGAGCGTGCCGCCGCCCGGCACCTGGGCGACGTGCAGCGCCTCCAGGCCAGGCTCCATGCCGGGCGGCATGCGGTGGGCGTGGCGGTGGGCGATCAGCGCCAGCTCCTGGAGGCTGAGGCGGCGGGCGGGATCGGCCCGCACCAGTACGTCGCCACGGTCGTAGGCGAGCCCGTCGGTGCCGACGCCGAGGTTGTGGGCGGCGACCGCGAGCAGCTTGCGCTTGAGGGCGTCGGCGGCACCGCGCACGCCGGCACCGAGCATGATCGCCATGCGGCTGCCCACGGGGCTCTGCGACGGCAGCCCGGACAGGGAGTCGGCGCGGACCACCATGACGTCAGCGGGGTCGCGGCCCAACTCCTCGCCGACCAGGGTGGCGACCAGGCTCTCGTGGGCCTGCCCCGCCGAGGACAGGGCGATGACCGCGATCACCTGCCCGTCGGCATCGACCCGCAGGCGGCACCCCTCCGGGAAGGTGGTCTTGTCGTTGCCGGGATGCAGCAGCTGCTCGAAGGTAGCGTTGCCGCCGCTCGGCTCCAGGCAGGTGGCGACGCCGATGCCGGCGAGCAGGCCCTGGGCGCGGAGCTGGTCGCGCCGCTCGGTGAGCGCGGCCAGGCCGGCCGCCTCGAGCTGGTCGAGGACGGTGTGGTAGTCGCCGGAGTCGTAGGTGGTGCCGCTGGGGATGCGGTAGGGGAACTGCTCGGCGCGGATGAGGTTGCGCCGTCGCAGCTCCAGGCGGTCCATGCCGAGTGCGGCGGCGACCGCGTCGACGGCGGACTCGATGGCGTAGTTGGTGGGCGCCTGGCCGAAGCCGCGCACTGCCACCTGCCCGGGCTTGTTGGTGAGCACGCCGGTGGCCCGGTAGGCGACGCTGCGGATGCGGTAGGGCCCGACGATCGAGCCGACCGGCTTGGCGAGCTGCAGCACCGAGCGGCTCGGGTAGGCGCCCTGGTCGTCGAGGGCCGCCAGCCGCAGCGCCGTGATGGTGCCGTCGCGCTGGTAGGCCAGCTCGACGTCGAAACGACGGTCGGGGCCGTGGAAGTCCCCGCCGTGCATGTGCTCGGCGCGGTCCTCGACCAGCTTGACGGGGGCGCCGAGCAGCCGCGCGAGGTAGCCGGCGAGCACGCCGTGCTTGATGCCGCGCTTGGTGCCGTAGCTGCCGCCGACGTCGACGTCGAAGTGCACCCGCACCCGGTTGGTGGCCAGGCGCAGGCAGTGCGCCAGCTGGTCGGGGAACTGGGGCATCTGCACCGACGCCCACACCTCCAGCAGCCCACCGTCAGGGTCCCAGCTCGCGACCACCCCGAAGGTCTCCAGCGGCACGGTGGCGCTGCGCTGCCAGCGCACCCGCAGCCGCGCGGTCCCGTCGGCCGTGGCGAAGTCGCCATCGACGTCGCCCCAGACGAACTCGCGGTGGACCACCACGTTGCTGCCATGCGCCGGGTGGACCAGCGGCGCGCCAGGGTCCTGGGCGCGCTCCGGGTCGAGGATCACCGGCAACGGCTGGTAGTCGACCTCGACCAACTCGGCGCCGTCCTCGGCGACCGCGCGGGAGGTGGCCACCACCGCCGCCACCCACTCGCCGGCGTAGCGGGCGGTCTCCAGCGCCAGCGGCCGCCACGCCACGCCGGGGGCGTCCACGTACTGGCGCATCGGCTCGGTGTCCTCGGCGAGCTGCGCGCCGGTGACCACCGCGACGACGCCGTCCAGCGCCAGCGCGGCGCCCGGGTCGATCCCGGCGATACGTGCGTGAGCGTGCACACTCGCGACCAGCGCGACGTGCAGCGTCCCCGGCGGTGTGAGGTCGGCGACAAACCGCCCGTGCCCGGTGACGAAACGGCGGTCCTCCCGCACCCGCGCCGGCCGCGACACGAAACGCCAGCCGGGCTCAGGTCCCGGCCCCGGCTCAGCCATGCCGACCCGCCTGCCCGTCGCTCGCTGGCGCATCGCTGGCTTGCGCGTCGCTTGCGGCGAGGCGGCGAGCCGCCAGCGCGACGGCCTCGCGGATCTGCACGTAGCCGGTGCAGCGGCAGAGGTTGCCGCCGAGCGCCTCCTCGATCTCGCCGCTGCTCGGAGTGTGGGTGCGCTCCAGCAGCGCGTGCGCGGCCAGCAGCATGCCCGGTGTGCAGTAGCCGCACTGCAGCGCATGGGTGTCGCAGAACGCCTCCTGTACCACGCTGAGGCTCCCGTCCGGCCCGGCCAGCCCCTCCACGGTGGTGACCCTGTGCCCGTCAGCCTGTGCGGCGAGCACGATGCAGGAACGGACCGGCTCACCGTCCAGCAGCACGGTGCAACAGCCGCAGACGCCGTGCTCGCACCCCAGCCGGGTGCCCGTCAGGTCGAGCTGCTCACGGAGCAGGTCAGCCAGGCTGGTCCTGGCCGCCGCACGGACGGCACGCGGCGTCCCGTTGACGACCACACGGATATCGTGGACGGTTCCCACGGTCACAGCCGCGCCACGGCGTACATCCCGCTAGGCATGGCAAGAATCTAGCGGAAACCGTCATTTTGGGCACCATCCCCCCACTGCGCCGACGCCGGCGTCGGCTGTAAGCGCTCAACCTCGATGCCCTCATTGCTGAAGGTGCTCGCGGAGGAACTCCAAAGTCGACTGATGCAGGCGGGTGCGGTGCGGGACGGTGGCCCAGCCGTGGTCGGCGTCAGGGACGACCTCGAGTTCCGCGTTGCCGTAGTGGTCGAGGTAGCGGCGGGCGTAGGTGAGGGGGGCGATGTCGTCCTTGTCGCCGTGGATGATGCGGACGGGGCCGTGTAGTGGCGGGCGCGGCCGTAGACGTCGAGGTCGGTGATGTCGTCGACGAGGGCTGGGCTCACGCGGTGGCCGTCGGCGTCGAAGTATCCCTTCGCTTCGAGCTGTGCGGCGATGTTGCGGCCCTTCAGGTGGCCGCTGCCGATCTCGAAGGGGGCGACGGCGGCGGGTGACCAGAGGCACAGGGCGCGGATTCCGGGCTCTTCGGCGGCGACGATTCCGGCGACGACGCCGCCCATGCTCATCCCGAGCAGGCCGATGCGGGCGGGATCGGCGAAGTCGAAGGCTCGAACTACCTGCACCACTGAGCGTGTTTCGGCAATCTCGCCGGTGATGGTGACGTCGAAGAAGTCGCCGTCGCTCTCTCCGTGGCCTGACAGGTCGACCCGGACCGAGGCGATGCCGTTGCGTTCCAGCAGCCGGGACATATGGACGAAGGAGGAGCCGAACTCCAGCCGGTTGGCGCTGAAGCCGTGGATGAGTATCACCGTCGGCCAGCGGGTCCCAGGCGGGCTGTCCGGGATGTGCACGGTGGACCGCAGGGTTAGCCCGCTGTGCTGGAAGTCCTGGTTGCGGATCACGATGCCGCCTCTCCGGCCGGGACGGCGGTGGCCACCGGGCCGGCGGTCAGGGCCCAGCTGCCGGGCTCGATGCGCCAGGCCTTGGCCTCTGCGTCCCAGTGGGCGAGGGTGCGGGCGGGCACCAGCACCTCGACGGTGGCCGTCTCGCCGGGGATGGCATGGGCAAGGGCGAACCCGGCGAGCCAGCCGGGCGGGCGCGGGAGCGTGCTGTCAGGACGGGAGGCGTAGACCTGGACGACCTCGCAGCCGGGACGGGAGCCGGCGTTGCGGACCGTGACGTGGACGGTGAGAGTGCTGCCAGGGCCCAGGTCGCCGCCCGGCGTGAGGGTGGCGTGGCCGGTGGTCTTGACGTCGAGGTACTCCCAGGTGGTGTAGCCGAGGCCATGGCCGAAGGGGTACTGGACGGCGCGGCCCTCGGGGGCGCGGTAGCCGACGAAGATGCCTTCGGCATAGTCCAGGCGGCCGGCGGCCGGGGTGGTTGTGGGGAGGCCGTCCGGGGAGGCGGGCCAGGTGGTGGGGAGGCGGCCACCCGGTTCGTTGGCGCCGAGGAGGACGTCGGCGAGAGCGTTGCCGAACTCCTGGCCGGGGAACCAGGTGAGCAGGATCGCGGGGACCTCGTCGGCCCAGGGGAGCAGGACGGGGGCGCCGGCGTTGACCACCACGACGGTGTGGGGGTTGGCGGCGGCGACCGCGCGGACCAGGTCGTCCTGGCGGCCGGGGAGGGCCAGGGAGTTGCGGTCGAAGCCTTCGCTCTCGACCTCGTCGGTGGTGCCGACGACCACCACGGCGACGTCGGCGTCGCGGGCCAGGGCCACCGCGCGGGCGAGCTCCTCCTCGTCGCTGCCGCAGGGGCGGTCCACGTTGAGCTGGAAGGCGGGGATTCGGCTGGCGTCGGTGAGGCGGTAGCTGAGGGTGATCGGGAGCTGCTGGCCAGCCTCCAGCGGGACCCGAACCAGGTGCTGGGGCGGGCGCATCATGGCGCCGATCGGCTCCACGCCGGGTTCGGGGGCCAGCGGGCCGGCGAACCGGGGCGTCCCGGCGAGCGACAGCTCGAAGTCCCCGACACCGGAGCAGCCGACGGTCCAGTCGCCGCTGGCGTCGGCCAGCAGCCGGGTACGCACCTCGATGGCGGCGACCCGCTCGGCAGGGAAATCGCCGAACGAGCCCAGCCAGGTGAAGGCGGCGGTGCGGCGGTGCTCGCGGTGCAGCACGGTGCCGTCGGCGGCGACGAAGCGCAGCTCGACACCGCCCTCCTCCCCCTCCGGGGATGACGCCGGAGGCCGCAGCAGGCCCAGGTCGGCGGGTGGGATCCCGGTGGTGGCCCGCGCTCCCGGCGCGTGGGCGACCTCGACCTCGGGCTCCAGGGCGACGCGGAGGCCGTCGAGCGGGGAGATCGCATAGGGCGGGAAGACCGTGGCGCTACCACCGCCGAGGGTGCGGGGGACGGCCGCGTTCGGCCCCAGCACTGCCACCCGGCGCAGGCGGCCCGCTTCCAGGGGCAGCACGGCGCGCTCGCTCTCCCCGTCATGGTCGCGGGCGTGCTCGTTGCGGACCAGGACGAATCCCGCGGCGGCGGTGGCGCGAAGCTCGACGGCGACCGCGGCGCTGGACCAGGGTTCCCGCTCCGCCTCCAGCCGATCGGCGCCGAGGTCGAGGTCGAGGGCGCCGACGCGGGCGGCCAGGCGCAGCAGGCGCAGCACCTTGTCGTCGATGGCCGCCTCGCTGACGTGACCGTCGCTGACCGCCGCGACCAGGTCGTCGCCCCACGGGCCCGAGGGGCCGGGCATAACCAGGTCGAGGCCGCTGCGACCGCTCGGGACGGTCGAGCGGGTGCCGAACCAGTCGGACATCACCACGCCGTCGAAGCCCCACTCGTCTTTGAGGACCTCGCGGAGCAGCGGGTGCTCGCTCATGGTGGTGCCGTTGACGCTGTTGTAGGCAGCCATCACCGCCCACGCGCCAGCCTCCCGCACGATCGCCTCGAAGGGGGCCAGGTACAACTCACGCAGGGTGCGCTCGTCGACGCGCACATCCACGGTATGCCGCTCGGTCTCGGAGTCGTTGGCGACGAAGTGCTTCACCGTCGCCGCGATCCCGCCGGACTGGACGCCGCGCACATAGGCGGCGCCGATCCGCGCGGTCAGCAGCGGATCCTCGCTGAAGCACTCGAAGTGGCGGCCGCCGTAGGGGCTGCGGTGCAGGTTCACGGTCGGGGCGAGCAGCACCTGGACGCCCTTGCGCCTGGCCTCGGCGGCCAGGAGACGACCGAGGCGCTCGACCCGGGCCTCGTCCCAGGTGGCGGCGAGGGCGCTGGGGGACGGCACGTTCGCGGACGGGTCGCGCTCGTCCCAGCGCTCCCCGCGCACGCCAGCCGGGCCGTCGGAGACCACCACCCGCCGCAGCCCGATGGCCGGTTCCGGGTGCAACGACCAGAAACCGGCGCCAGTGAGCAGCCGCACCTTCTGCTCCAGGGTGAGCGCCGCCAGCTTGGCCTTGAGCTCCGGCTCCGGCTCCAGGGTCATCCAGGCACCTCCGGGGTGGGTCGCCCGCGCCTGCGCGGGAGGTAGGTCCGCAGGGATTGGGTCTGCCGCAGGAGGGAGCGCAGGCCGGGCAGGTCGGCCGGGGCGGCGCGCTGCGCCCGCGCCTGAATCAGCAGGTTGCCGAGGGCGGTCGCCTCGGCTGGCCCGGCAACCACCGACAGCTCGCAGACGTCCGCGGTGAGCTGGCACAGCAACTCGTTGCGAGCGCCGCCGCCGACCATATGGATGACCTCGACGTCGCGGCCCGAGAGCCGCTGCGCGTCGTGGAGGGTCCGGCGGAACGCCAGCGCGAGGCTGTCCACGACGCAGCGGACGGTCTCGGCCGGGCTCTGCGGTGCTGTTTGGCCGGTGTACTCGCACGTGGCGGCGATCCGCGCGGGGAGGTCGCCCGGTGGGACGAAGACCGGGTCGTCCACGTCGATCACCGCGCAGAACGCCGGGAGGCCGGCCGCCTCGCGCAGCAGCGCCTCGAGGTCGACGGGCCGCCCTCCGTCCGCGTCCGACCAGACGCGCAGCGACTCCTGCAGCAGCCAGAGGCCCATGACGTTGCGGAGATAGCGGATGGTGCCGTCCACCCCCAGCTCGTTCGTGAAGTTGGCCTGCCGGCTCTCTTCGCTGAGCACCGGCTGGTCCAGCTCGACGCCGACCAGCGCCCAGGTGCCGCAGGAGATGTAGGCGAAGCGCTCGCCGTCGGCGGGGACCCCGGCGACGGCGGAGGCGGTGTCGTGCGACCCCACGGCGGTCACCGGCACGGGGCCCTGGCCGGCGAGCCCGACGGCCTCCAGCACGCTGGGTAGCAGCTCGCTGGCGGGGTCGCCCGGTTCGCGCAGCGGCGGGAACAGGCCGGGAGCCAGGCCGAGCCGGCGGATCAGGTCGGCAGCCCAGGTGCGGGCGGTCACGTCGAGGAGCTGGGTGGTGGAGGCATTGGTAATCTCGGCCCCCTCCACCCCAGTGAGCCAGTAGGCGAACAGGTCGGGGATCTGCAGCAGCCGCGCCGCCGCCTCCAGCTGAGGAGTCCCCCTGGCGGCCACCAGCTGGCAGAGCGTGTTGAACGGCAGGAACTGCTGGCCGGTGACGGCGTAGATGTCGGCGGCGGGGACTTCGCGCAGGACTTTGTCCAGGATCCCGTCGGTGCGGGCGTCTCGGTAGTGAACGGGGTTGCCGAGCAGCGCTCCGGTCGCGTCCAGCAGGCCGTAGTCGAGCCCCCACGAGTCGATGCCGACTCCGTCGAGCCGGCCGGCCTGCCGGGCGGCGGCGCGCAGCCCGTCGAGGATTCCCTGGTGGAGGGCGAGCACGTCCCAGTGCAAGGTCTCCTGTGCCCGCACCGGGATGTTGGGGAACCGGTGGACCTCCGTGACCTCGAAGTCGCCACCGCCGATGCGGCCGAGAAGGACCCGGCCGCTCGACGCGCCGAGGTCGATCGCTGCCAGGTTGACCGGGCGCTCCGCCGGGTTGGCCGTCATCGCAGGAAGGCGGCGGCCACGCCCGCGTCCACGGGGACGAGCAGGCCGGTGGTGTGGGACAGCTCCGGGCCGGTGAGCACGAAGACGGCGTTGGCCACGTGCTCGGGCAGGACCTCCCGACCGAGCAGGGTGCGCTTGGCGTAGAAGGCGCCCAGCTCCGCCTGCGGCACCCCGTAGACGGCGGCGCGCTGGGCGCCCCAGCCGCCCGCGAAGATCCCCGAGCCGCGCACGACGCCGTCGGGGTTGACCCCGTTGACGCGGATCCCGTGCGGGCCGAGCTCGGCGGCGAGCAAGCGCACCTGATGCGCCTGGTCGGCCTTGGCGGCGCCGTAGGCGACGTTGTCGGGCCCGGCGAACAGGGCGTTCTTGCTGCAGATGTAGACGAGGTCACCGCCGAGGCCCTGCTCGACCATAATGTGGGCCGCCTCGCGGGAGACCAGGAACGAGCCCTTGGCCATGACGTCGTGCTGGAGGTCCCAGTCGAGCTCGGTGGTCTCCAGCAACGGCTTGGAGATCGACAGCCCGGCGTTGTTGACCACCAGGTCCACTCCGCCAAACGCCAGCACCGTCTGGCGCAGCGCGGCGGCGACCGCGTCGGCGTCGGTGACGTCCACAGTCATGGCGATGGCGATGTCAGCCGGGTCGAGGACGTGGCCGTCGGCGGCGATCTCCTCGGCGACCGCGCAGGCCGAGGCGGCGTCGCGGTCGGCGACGGCGACGCAGGCGCCCTCGGCGGCAAGGCGGCTGGCGATCGCCCGGCCGATGCCGGAGCCGGCGCCGGTGACGAAGGCGACGCGGCCGGCGAGCGGCTTGGGCTTTGGGAGCCGCTGGAGCTTGGCCTCCTCCAGCGCCCAGTACTCGATGCGGAACTTCTCGCGCTCGCCGATCGGGGCATAGGACGACAGCGCCTCGGCGCCCCGCATCGCGTTGATGGCGTTGAGGTAGAACTCCCCAGCGATCCGCGCGGTCTGTTTATCAACTCCGAACGAGCACATGCCCACGCCCGGGACCAGCACGATCGCCGGATCGGCGCCGCGCAGCGGCGGGATGGGCCCTGGCTCCTGTTCGGCATAGCGCTCGTAGTAGGCCCGGTAGTCCTCGCGGTAGACGGCGTGCAGCTCGCGCAGGCGAGCGGCGACCGCCTCCAGCGGCGCGCTGGCGGGCAGATCCAGGACCAGCGGCCGTAGCTTGGTGCGCAGGAAGTGGTCCGGGCAGGAGGTGCCGAGCGCCGCCAGCGGCTGCAGCTTCTCCCGGGCGAGGAAGTCCAGGACGGCGTCGCTGTCGGTGTAGTGGCCGACCCGGGGCCGCGACGTAGGGGCGTCGGTGGAGGCGAGCTGGCGCAGCAGCGGCAACAGCGCTGCGGCGCGGGCGTGCCGCTCGGCCGGGGGCAGCGGCTCAAACCCGGCGACGACCGCGCCGAACGGGTCGGCCTTGCCGTGCTCGTCGATGAAGCGCTGGGCGCTGCGGATGATCTCCAGCGAGTTGGCCTGGCACGCGTCGCTGGTCTCGCCCCAGGCGGTGATGCCGTGGCCGCCCAAGATCACGCCGATGGCCTGCGGATGGGCGGCCTTGACGGCGGCGACGTCCAGCCCGAGCTGGAAGCCGGGTCGGCGCCACGGCACCCACGCCACCCGCTCGCCGAAACACGCCTTGGTCAGCGCCTCGCCATCGACGGCGGTGGCCAGGGCGATGCCCGCGTCCGGGTGCAGGTGATCGACGTGGGCGGCCTCCACCAGGCCGTGCATGGCGGTGTCGATCGATGGCGCCGCGCTGCCCTTGCCGTGCAGGCAGTAGTCGAACGCCGCGACCATCTCGTCCTCGCGCTCGACCCCCGGGTAGACGCCGGTCAGGGCGCGCAGCCGGTCCAGGCGCAGCACCGCCAGCCCGCTCTCGGTCAGGGTGCCGAGGTCGCCGCCGGAACCCTTCACCCACAGCAATTCGACCGGCTCCCCGGTGACCGGGTCGGTCGCGGCCGCCTTGACCGAGGCGTTGCCGCCCGCGTAGTTGGTGTTGGCCGGGTCGGAGCCCAGCCGGTTACTGCGCCCCAGCAGCGCGGTCACCTCAGGATGTGCCATGAGAGCCTCGCTCAGGCGTCCCAGCCGGCCTGGGTGCCGCCGACCCGTTCGGCCACGATCCGCTCGCCGTACCCGGAGCGGTGGTAGGCGGCCACCGGGTCGGGGTCCAGGCCCTGCTCTTCGCGCAATTCGGCAAGCAGCGGCCGCACGTCGGTAGCGTAGGCGTCCATCAGCACGGCGTTGGCGCCCAGCACGTCGCCGGCCAGCTGCATGCCGGCCAGTGCCGCCGCGCTGACCAGCAGCGCCTTGGCGGTCGCCTCCTGCACGTTCATGACCGAGCGGATCTGGGCGGGGATCTTCGGCTCGATGTTGTGGCACTGGTCGAGCATGAAGGCGATCTCCCCCTGGGGCGCGTAGCCGCCGCCCCGGACCACCTCGTGCATGATCCGGAACAGCTGGAACGGGTCGGCGGCGCCGACCATCAGGTCGTCGTCGGCGTAGAAGCGGGAGTTGAAGTCGAACCCGCCGAGCTTGCCCGCACGCAGCAGCAACGCCACGATCATCTCAATGTTGGTCCCCGGCGCGTGGTGGCCGGTGTCCACCACCACCTTGGCCCGGTCGCCCAGCGCCTGGCAGTGCAGCAGCGCGGTGCCCCAGTCCGGCACGTCGGTCGCGTAGAAGGCGGGCTCGAACAGCTTGTACTCCAGCAACAGCCGCTGCTCGGGCCCAAGCCGCCGGTAGACCGCGGCCAGCGCCTCGGCGAGACGCTCCTGTCGCGCGCGGATGGAGTCCTGGCCGGGATAGTTGGTGCCGTCGGCGAACCACAGCTTCAGGTCGCGCGAGCCGGTGGCGTCCATCACCTCGACGCACGCCAGCAGGTGGTCGAGCGCCTTGCGGCGCACCCGCGGGTCGGGGTTGCAGACGCTGCCGAGCTTGTAGTCGTCGTCCTGGAAGACGTTGGCGTTGATGGTGCCGACCTGCACGCCCAGGTCGTCGGCGTGCTTGGCGAGGTGGGCGTAGTCGTCGACGGCGTCCCAGGGGATGTGCAGCGCCACGCTCGGCGCCACCCCGGTGAAGCGGTGGACGGTGGCGGCGTCGGCGACCTTCTCGTAGGCGTCGCGCGGCACGCCCGGCTGGGTGAACACCTTGAAGCGGGTGCCGGTGTTGCCGAACGCCCACGACGGCAGCTCGATGCGCTGCTGCCTGAGCGCGGCCTTGACGGCAACGAGGTCACGCATCCTACACACCCACTTCCTGATCAATCGATTGTTGCGCGCTGGTCATCTCGCTGGCCACACTAGAAATTGAATTGGTCGATGTTGGACTTGTCGAAGACCTGCGGCGGGCCAAGCAGGATCTCCCCATTGGCGCCGATCGTCTTGGTGCCGAGGTTGCCGGCCTTGAAGGTCTCGCCTGGCTTGCCGGTGATCTGCCCGGAGCACAGCGCCGCCGCCGCGTACGCCGCCAGGTAGCCGAGCTTGCCGGGATCCCATAGCTCGAACGCCTGGACGGTGCCGTCCTTGACGAACTTGCGCATCTGGTTGGGGGTGCCGAGCCCGGTCAGCGCGACCTTGCCCTTGAAGGAGGAGCCGCTGAGGTAGCGGGCGGCGGCCGCGACGCCGACGGTGGTCGGCGAGATGATCCCCTTGAGGTTGGGGAATGCCTGCAGCAGGCCCTGCGCCTGCTGGAACGAGGTCTGGTCGTCGTCGTTGCCGTAGGCGACCTTGACCAGCTTCATCTTGGCGTACTGCGGCTTGGTCAGCTCGTTCTTCATGAACTTGATCCAGGTGTTCTGGTTGGCGGCGGTGGAGGTCGCCGACAGGATCGCGATCTGGCCGCTGTAGCCGAGCTGCTTGCCGAGCACCTGCACCTCGCTGCGGCCGATGCCCTCGGGGGAAGCCTGGTTGGCGAACACCGTGCGCCCGGCAGCGGCAGTGTCGGCGTCGTAGGTCACCACCTTGATGCCGGCGGCCATCGCGGCCTTGAGCGCGGGCACGACCGCGTTGGGATCGTCGCCGGAGATCACGATCGCGTCCTGGTGCTGCTGGGTCAGGGTGTTGATGTAGGGGACCTGAGCCGAGGCGCTCGCGTCGGAGGGCCCGACCTCCTTGTAGGTACCGGCGAACTCGCCGACCGCGGTCTTGCCGCCGTTGTCGGAGGTGGTGAAGTAGGGGTATGCAGTGCTGCAATTGATATCAGCGCTTGTCATCGAACGTCAGTTCCGCTAGGCTTACTGGCACGGGCCTCTGGGGCCATACCGCGACGGTCAAGGTGTGCCTCGACCCCACCAGTGGATGGGCAAGAGAGAGCTACCGACTGGCCGGGCGACCGGCTTGGCGGCAACGGCGCAAGCCCGAGGGATCCCACGACCTGGGAGGCGTCCGGGCTGCACGCCAGTGCGGAAGACCCG
>DASWDC010000012.1:0-7309 GCA_036395655.1 Actinomycetota bacterium
AAGGTCGAGCCGGTGCCGTTCCTGGCCGTGGCCGGCCTGGCCCGGGGCGCCCGGATGGTCGCCGTCGCCGCCGCCTTCGCCGGCTGCGGCCAGGTCGCCCGGCGGGTCTCCCCGCGGCGCCTGCGACCCGCCGCCGACACCGTGGCCGCCGCGCTGACCGTCGGCGGCTTCGCCGTGGGCCTCTGGCGAATCGTCGCCGCCTGGTCCCGGCCCGCGGACGGCGACGGCACCGGAGACGACGACGGCACCGGCGCCGGTCGTAAGGAGGGCGGTCGCTGATGGGCGTCTACGCGGTGAAGCCGCGCTTCCGCCAGCTCCTGCGCGGCACCGCCAAAGGCCTCGCCAACCGCGGGGTCACCCCCGACCAGGTCACCACTGCCGGGGTCGTGGCGAGCGGGCTGGGCGCCGCCGCCCTGTGGCTCGGCGGCCGGCGCGGCTGGCGTGGCGCCTTCGCGGCGGTGCCGGTGCTCGCGTTCGCGCGCACCGCCGCCAACGCCCTCGACGGGCTGGTCGCCGAGGAGTCCGGCCTTGGCCGCCCCGCCGGGGAGCTGTACAACGAGACCGCCGACCGGCTCGGCGACATCGCCTTCCTGGCGGGAACGGCGACGGTGCCGGGCGTGCCGCCAGCGCTCGCCCTCGGCGCGCTGGCAGCGGCCGAGCTGTCCTCGTTCGTCGGCGTCGGCGCCAAGGCCGCCGGCGGCACGCGCCGCTACGACGGCCCGATGGGCAAGCCGGACCGGATGCTGCTGCTCGGCGCCGCCGGGCTGGTCGCGGCCGGCCTCCGCCGGCCCGCTCGGGCCCGGGTGCTCAACGCCGGCTTGGCGCTGATCGCGGTGGGCGCGCTGGCCACCGCCGCCAACCGCTACCGCCGCGCCCACGCCGAGCTTGAAGCGCGGACCCCCGCTCCCGACCGGCCCGGGGCCTGAGCGGTGCCCCACAACCCCTTCGCGAACGCCCTGTTCTGGCCGGTCGCCTGGCGGGTGGCGCTGACGCTGCTGGCGGGCCTCGGCGGGGTGGTGCTCGCCGAGCGGCGGCGGGGCCGCGGCAGCCTCGGCCAGCTCACCAGCTCGACCCTGTTCCTGCGGGTGCGGACCTGGGCGTGGATCGCGCCGCTGTTCGTGCTGTCGCTGTTTGTCGGCGGGTTCGTGGTGTTCGCGCTGGCCGCCGCGATCGCGCTGCAGGGCGTCGCCGAGTACGCCCGCCTGGTCGGGCTGGAACGCCGCTACCTGGTGCTGCTGGCGGCCTGGTCGGTCATCGGCCTGCTGGTCGCGTCGCTTGCCAGGCGCTACTTCCTGTTCCTGCCGCTCGGCTGCTTCTTCCTGGTCAGCTTGACCCCGATCCTCAGCGGCGAGGTCAAGGGTGCCCACCGGCAGGTCAGCGGCGCGATCTTCGGCTACCTCTACATCGGCCTGCCCATGGCCTACCTTGTCTTCGTCAAGGCGGCCGAGCGCTGGGGGGTGGGATTCCTGCTGGTCGTCGGCCTGGCGGTGGCGCTCTCCGACGTCGGCGCCTTCACGGTCGCCGCCCTCAAGGGCCCCAAGCTGGCGCCCTCGGTCAGCCCGGGGAAGACCTGGTCGGGCGCGGCCGGGAATCTGCTCGGCGCCGCGCTCGGCGTGGCGATCCTGTGGGTGGCGGTCCCGAAGGTGTGGAGCGCCCTCGGGGTGGCGGTCCTGGTGGTGGTGATCGCGCTCGGCGCCGTCTGGGGCGACCTGATCGAGAGCTTCGTCAAGCAGGACTTCTCGGTCAAGGACGCCGATGAGGCCCTGGCCGGGTTCGGCGGCGTCCTCGACCGCGTGGACTCCCTCCTGGTCGCCCTCCCGCTCGGCTACTACGCCCTGCTGGTCGCCAACAACCTCGCCAGCCGCTGAGGCTACGAAGAGGCCGTCCCCCGGCGCAGGCGGCGGTCGTTGCGGCCGAAGCGGGTCGGGACCCCGCCCGGCGGTGTTGGCTCCAGGTCTGGCGCCCTCGCGGCGAGCCGCTCGCGGGCGGGGCCGATGCTGGCCGCCGCGGCCTCCATCCTCGCCCAGGGATCATTGGTGGAGGCCAGACGCTCCGGCACGCTCCGCAGGGTGTGGCGGCGCGGGTCGAACCCCGGCTCGTCCAGCTCCTCCCACGCCAGCGGCAGCGAGACCGGCGCGCCGGGGAGGGCACGGACCGCGTACGGCGCGGCGATCATCTGCGCCCACTTGTTGCGGGCGGTGTCCAGCAGCAGCCGGCCCTCGCGGTCGGCCAGCAGCCACTCGGTGGTGAGCCGCTCCGGGTCGCGACCGGAAAGCGCCCTGGCGACGTCATAGGCGAACGCCTCGGCCTCGCCGGTGGACGCCTCCGGGCGCAGCGGCACGGCGACGTGCAGCCCGCGCGACCCGGTGGACTTGACGTAGGCGGGCAGATCCAGTTCCTCCAGCAGGCCCCGGAGCTGCCGGGCGGCCCGCAGCACGCCCGGGAGGTCCCCGGCGTGGGTGGCCGGGTCGAGATCCCACACCACCAGGTCAGGCCGCTCCAGCGAGCCGACCCGGCTGCACCACACGTGCGGGGTGACGCTGCCCTGGTTGGCGACCCAGGCGAGATCCTCCGCGTGCCGCGGCACCAGGTGGGTGACGGTCCCACCCTCGGCCTTCGGCACGGTCACCCGCTCGATCCAGTCAGGCGTGCTGGCGCTGACCTGCTTCTGGTAGAAGCCCGCCTTGCCGATCCCGTTCGGGAACCGCTGCAGCGTCACCGGCCTGCCGCTCACCAGCGGCAGCATCGCCTCGGCCACGTCCTGGTAGTAGGCGACCAGCTCCCCCTTGGTGATCCCGTCGTCCGGGAACAACACCCGGTCGGGGTGGGTGATCTCAACCGCCCGCTCGCTCATGCCACCGAGCGTACCGTGCCCGGTGCCGTCCCATCCCGATCAGCCGGTTGTGCCTGGCTGCCGATATCCTCAGTGGGCCGCCGCCATACCGAGCGTAAGCGGAGGGAGTGGCCAGTGGAATACCTCATCGTCGCCCAGGCGTATGACGACCTGGAGCGCGCCACCGCCCGCTTGGCGCTGATCGACCGGCTCGCCCAGTTGTTCCAGGAGACACCGGTTCCGCTGCTGCCAACGGTGTCGCTGCTCTGCCAGGGCAAGATCGCGCCGGACTTCGCCGGGGTCGAGATCGGCGTCGCCGAGCGGATGGCCGCCCGATCGGTCGCGGAAGCCACCGGCCTCACCAGCGAGCAGGTCCTGGCCCGCGCGCGGGAGGTCGGCGACCTCGGCCTCGCCACCGAGGCGCTCCTAGCCAGTGACCCGGTCGCGGCCGCGAGGCCGGCGACGCTGGAAGTCGGGATGGTCTTCGACACCTTCCACGAGATCGCCGCCTCGGCGGGCCAGGGTTCCCAGGGCCGCAAGCTGAGCCTGTTCCTGGAGCTGCTCAAGCGGGCCACCCCGCTTGAGGCCCGGTATCTGGTCCGTACCTGCACCGGCAGCCTCCGGCTCGGGATCGGCACGGCGACCATCCTGGACGCGCTCGCGACCGTGTTCGTCGACGGCCGCCGCTCCCGCCCGGTGCTGGAGCGCGCCTACAACGTCTGCTCCGACCTGGGCCTGGTCGCCGCGACCCTGGCGGCGGGCGGGCTGGAGGCGGTGGCGGGAATTCACGTCATGCCGGGCAACCCTGTCCGGCCGATGCTCGCCCAGCGGCTCTCCAGCCCGGCCGAGGTGCTCGCCAAACTCGGCGGGTCCTGCTCCGCCGAGTACAAGTACGACGGCATCCGGGTGCAGGCCCACCGCACCGCGGACGGCCGCCTGGAGCTGTTCACCCGCCGCCTGGAGCGCATCTCGCCCCAGTTTCCCGACGTGGTCGAATTGCTGGGGGCCGGCCTCGGGCCGCGTGCGGCGATCCTGGAGGGCGAGGTGGTCGCCGCCGACCCCGATTCCGGCGAGCTGCGCCCCTTCCAGGAGGTGATGTTCCGCCGCCGGGTCCACGGGATCGCCGAGGCGGTGCGCGACGTCCCCGTGAGCATGTTCTGCTTCGACCTGCTGTATGCCGACGGTGAGGATCTCACCCGGCTGCCGTATCTGGAGCGGAGGGCGCGGCTGGCGCAGGCGGTCACCCTCTCGCCACGGCTGCGGCTGACCACGGCCGAGCAGATCAGCGGCGACGACGTCGAGACGCTGGAGCTGACCTTCCAGCAGGCGGTCGCCGAGGGCTGCGAGGGGCTGATCTGCAAGTCGCTCGCGCCGGCGGCCAGCTACCAGGCGGGGGCGCGCGGCTGGCAGTGGATCAAGCTGAAGCGCGACTACCGCACCGAGCTGAGCGACACCCTCGACCTGGTGGTGGTCGGCGCGCTCTCTGGGCGGGGCCGGCGCGCGGGGATCTACGGGGCGCTGCTGCTGGCCTGCTACGACCCGGAGGCCGACGTGTTCCAGACGGTGTGCAAATGCGGCACCGGGTTCAGCGACGCCGAACTGGCCGCGCTGCCCGCCAAGCTGGCGCCGCTGGCGCGGACCGAGCCGCCCGCCCGGGTCGACGCGCGCCGCCACGCCGACGTGTGGTTCGAGCCGGGCATGGTCGTCGAGGTGGTCGGCGCCGAGCTGACCATCTCGCCCACCCACACCGCGGGCTGGGGCCGCGTGCAGGACGACGCCGGGCTGGCTCTGCGGTTCCCGCGCTTCACCGGCCGCTACCGCGACGACAAGTCCCCCGAGGACGCCACCACCGTGGACGAGGTGGTCGGCATGTTCCGGGCGGCTCGGCGGGCACCCGCCGGGTCCTGAGCGTCCAGAGTGTCACGCCGGGCTGCTACGGTATGCCTATGTGTGGTCGTTTCACCTCCACGTCCCAGCTGTCGCTGCTGGCGGAGCAGTTCCGCGCCGACCCAGAAGGGGCGGAGGGCCATCAGCCGAGCTGGAACGTCGCCCCGGCGACCGACATCCTGGTGATCACCGCCAGCGAGGACGGCGCCCGCCGCCTGCGGTCGCTGCGCTGGGGGCTGGTCCCCAAGTGGGCCAAGGACTCCTCGTCGAGCAACCAGCTGGTCAACCTGCGCGCCGAGACCGCCGGCACCAAGCCGACCTTCAAGCGCCTGCTGGCCAAGCAGCGCTGCATCATCCCGATCGACGGCTTCTACGAGTGGCAGGACATGGGCAAGGGCCAGCGCAAGCAGCCGATCTACATCGTCGCCCGCGACCAGCAGCCGATCGCCCTCGCCGGGCTGTGGGAGACCTGGCACGAAAAGGGTGCCGACGACGCCGAGCGCCTCTGGACCTGCACGATCCTGACCACCACTCCCAACAAGCTCCTCGCCACGATCCACAACCGCATGCCGGTGATCCTGCCGCCCGAGACCTGGGACACCTGGCTGGACCCCGCCAGCACCGATGCCGACACGCTCGCGAAGCTGCTGGTCCCGGCCCCCGACGACCTGCTGATGGCCTGGCCGGTGGACCCGGCGGTCGGCAACTCCCGCAACAACCGCCCCGACCTGGTGGAACCCCTGGAGGGCCACGAGCCCCGCACCGCCGGCTGAGGGTGCCTCTCGCCGTCGAGCCTAGCCGACGGCCGAGGGCGCTTCTTCGGCCGCCGGGTCCAGGCTGAGGTCGCGGCCCCGGGTGACGGGCTCGCCGCAGGCCGCGCAGGTGAGCTGCGGCTGGAAGACCTCGCCGCAACGGTGGCGCCAGGTGTAGGGCTTGGTGTCGCCGCTGAGGTGGCGCTCGCCCCAGTCGTGGAGGGTGAGCAGCACTGGGCGCAGCTCGTAGCCCCTGGTGGTGAGGCGGTACTCGGAGCGGGCCGGATGCTCCTGATACTGGCGCCGTTCGAGGATCCCGACATCCACCAGCTTGCGCAGCCGGTTGCTGAGGATGTCGCGGGGAGCGCCCGTCTGGCGCTGGATCTCGTCGAAGCGGCGCACGCCGAGCAGCACCTCGCGGATCACGAGGATGGTCCACTTCTCACCGATCAGCTCAAGCGTGCGCGCGATCGAGCAGGCACGCGGCGTGCGCGGTGTCAAAGGGGCTGGTTCGGTCATGGCGAGAGCGTAGCGAATTGGGTTGTGATTTCCAACCCTCCAGCTTAGAGTAGGTTGGACTTTCCAACTTACCAGTCGTAGGGTCAGAAACGGAAGCGGAGTCACGATGACGATCACCGCCCCGCCGATGCGCCTCCACCTGCCCACCCTGCCCGCGCCGGTGCGGGTGCGCCCGATCGAGCCGAGCGACGGCCCCGCCCTCCAGGCGGGCCTGGCATGCCTCTCGCCCCGCAGCCGCTGGCTGCGCTTCCACCAGCCCCTCAACCGCTTCAGCGCCGCCCAGCTCCGCGCCCTCGTCGAGGTCGACCACCATGACCGCGAGGCCCTGCTTGCCGAGATCGAGCAGCCCGACACCACCTGGCAGCTCATCGCCGTCGCCCGCTACGCCCGCGTCCCCGCCCCCGAAGCGGAAGCGGACCAGGTCCGCGCCGAACTCGCCCTGGTCGTCGGCGACCCGTGGCACCGCTGCGGCGTCGGCCGCATGCTGGTCGACCGCCTCGCCGCCCTCGCCCGGGAACGCGGCATCGCCGCCTTCGAAGGCGAGCTGCTGACCGAGAACCGCCCGATGCTCCAGTTCCTGCGCGAACTCGGCCCCCAGATCGGCTCCAGCGTCGACTTCCGCCTCTTCGGCACCACCGCCCACGCGGTCTGGCACCTGAAGGAGACCTGATCGAGCGATGCTGTGGTGGGCAGGGACGGGATCGAACCGCCGACCTTGCGGTTTTCAGCCGCACGCTCTACCAACTGAGCTACCTGCCCAAGGCGGCCCCCCGCCCGCTGGTGCGGACGGGGGTGGCGGTCCCGACGGGATTTGAACCCGCGACCTCCGCCTTGACAGGGCGGCGAGCACAGCCAAGCTGCTCCACGGGACCTAGGTGACGCCTACAGCAATCTACAGCCTTTCGTGCCCCCAGCGGAGTTCGAATCCGCGTCGCCGCCTTGAAAGGGCGGGGCCGGGGCTCGGCGATGCTACCACAGCTACCCCACCTGACCTGCAGCGGCGCCACCACGACCGGCCCCCGGCCCTGGTGGCGCCGCCGCACGCGGGCACGCAACGGGCACAACCGCGCGCCGAGGCGCCGTAAGAGCAGCGATCGGCTCGTTTCAACGAGCGTTGTGCCCAGCAGGCGCTCCGCGTACGGAGGCGCCGTGACGCCTGCCCCGTCGCGTAGCGCCCGCCGGCCAAGGCACCGGTGCATCGCCCTGGCCGCATCGACACCGACGCCCTCGATGTGCCGTTGATGCCTGGCCGGCCGCCCAGCAGCCACCATCGGTCAACCCGTCACCGCCGACCCCACCCGCTGCGGCACCAGCGACG
>DASWDC010000013.1:0-6594 GCA_036395655.1 Actinomycetota bacterium
TCGCTGGACTGCAATCGAGCGACGGTTTGTCCCCACGGCTCGGTACGTGCGTCGTGCAGTAGCGTGAAGCCCCGCTCCTTCAACTCGTCCGCAGCGACCTGGACGGTGTCAGCGTCCGCGACCTCGAACTCGACGCTGGCCTGCGGGACCGGTCGATCAACTGGCCAGTGAGGGGTGCCGAAGCACGCCTGGGCAGCCTGAGTCAGGGGCCAGACCCCGAAGTGCTTGCAACCGGCGATGTCTTCACTGTGCAGATACTCGTCGCCCTCGGCTGCGGTGAGGGGTAGTCCAAGCGCGTCGATGTACAGCCTTCGGCTGACCCTTGGGTCAGGTGTGATCACTGCGACGCTGGTGATGAACTGCACATCCATGTCGTTACCCTCCCGGCATTGGCTCGACTGGTCTGGCGATTGTCGCGCGCTGCTCCGACAGCGGCGCTGTCGGACTCCGTCGAGAGTCTCACAGGGGAACCGCACCGAGCGGGAGGCCGCGCCGGCACGAACCTTTGCCCGCGATGCAGTTCCAGGTCAAGTCACCAGGTGCCGCGTGCTTGGAGCGCGGCCATGGCGCTGCGGAGCTGGGCGGTGCGGGCCGTGGCGGTGCGGGCGGCAACCAGTCTCAGGATCACGGCGTAGCGCTCGGTCTTGCTGAGCGCGTCGAACGCCTGCGCCGCCCGCGGGCTCTCCGCCAGGGCGGCGGCGAGGTCGGATGGGACGGTGGCGTCGCGCTGCGACTGGTAGGCGGCGGCCCACCTGCCGTCAGCCTTGGCGGCCGCGACCTCGGCCAGGCCGGACGGTCGCATCCGCCCGGCCGCGGTCAACTCCTGGACCTTGGCCACGTTGACCTGCGACCAGCGGCTGCGGGGCCGGCGGGGCACGTACTTCTGCAGGTAGTAGGTCTGGTCGTCGGACTTGCGCTGGCCGGAGATCCAGCCGTAGCACAGGCCGACGTCGACCGCCTCGTCAGCGGTCAACGAGGGGATGCCTGATCCCTTTTTCGCGAGCTTCAGCCACACACCGGCCCGCAGGTCGACATGGGTGTCCAGCCAAGCCTCGAACGCCGCGGCGTCGCGGAACGCGATCACCACGGCCTCGTTGGCCTCGTTGCCGGCGGGCTTCGTCGACACGCGTGACGCCTACGGTCGGAGTCGGAGCGGGGCGTCTGCTGCGCTCATCCGCGGTTGCCCAGGTTGCCGAGGATGTCGAGGTAGTGGCGGTTGTACATGATGCCCAGGACGTTGCCGAAGGGGTCGATGACCGAGGCGGTGACGAACCCGGGGCCGCGCTCGGTGAGCGCCTCCAGTTGCTTGGCGCCCAGCGAGACCAGCCGGTCCAGGGTTGCGGCGACGTCGTCGACATGCCAGTAGATGACCGCCCCGCCAGGACCTGCGGCACTGCCCGCGGCAAGCTCGGGCGGGGCGAACCGCCGGTCGATGATGCCCAGCTCGTGCTGGTAGTCGCCGATGCGGAACTCGACGTAGCCTGGCCCGCGCCCGGCAGCCTCGCTGGTGAAGTACGGTTCGGCGCCCAGCAGCTCGGCATACCAGCGGGTCGCCGCCGGCAGGTCGTCGGCCCACAGGTTGACGGTGGTGATGCCACGCAGCATGGTGCCCTCCTCTTCCTCACCCGCACCGGTGATCGGGTTCGGCGAAGGTACCCGCCACCTCCGCTGACAACAACACCGGGCCGCTCCTCGGACCGCGCTGCGCATCCCGGCAGCGCCGACCCGGAAGCCGCGGACCTGGCAGTTGAGTTCGTCGCTGGAGGCCGGCAACATGGCTGGCATGGAGACGCAGGAGCGAGCCGCGTCTGTCTGGATCGTGCTGTTCGACCGGTTCATCGCCCGGTGGTTGTTCGCGTTCATCGCGCTGTCGGCGCTCGGCCTTGCGGTGCTGGCCGTCACGACCCACGGGTGGGCGCACCTCGTACTGAGCCTGCCGGGACACCTGGCCGCCGCCCTGGTCGCCGGAGGGATCGCCCTGCTCACGCGCTCGGCGGCGCGACGGCGCAGTGCGGTGGTCTGCTTGCTCGGCGACCTTGCCGCGGTGATGCCCAACCTGTTTGGGGTGGGCGGGCAGCAGTTGCGCGGGTTGCTGACCAGCGTGCTGCTCCTGCCGGTATTCATGCCCGCGATCCGCCAGGCGCTCAGGCGGGAGCCCGTCGACGCCATCGTCGGCGGCGTCCGGCCCGCGCCTCCGGCCGTGGCCGCGGCGGCCCGGAGCGGGGTGGCCGCGCAGGTCCCGGCGGGGCAGGTCCGCAGCTTCGAGAAGCCGGTGCTGGTCCTGAACCCGCGCTCCGGGAGCGTCCCAGCGGTCCGCGACCAGCTTCTGGAGGCCGCCGGCCGCTACGGCGTCGAGGTCCGCGAGGCCGCAACCCCCGCCGAGCTTGTCGCCGCTGCCCGCAAGGCGGTCGCCGGTGGCGCGGACGCGCTCGGCGTGGCAGGCGGGGACGGGTCGCTGGCGGCGGTCGCCGCGGTGGCGATCGAAGCCGAGTTGCCCTTCGTGTGTGTCCCCGCCGGCACCCGCAACCACTTCGCACGCGACCTGGGCCTGGATCGCGGCGACCCGGCCGCGGCGGTCGAGGCGTTCGTCGCCGGCCCGGAGCGGCGGGTGGACGTCGCCACGGTGGGGGCGCAGCTGTTCCTCAACAACGCCTCCATCGGCGCCTACGCCGCGCTGGTGCACGAGCCGAGCTACCGCGACGACCGGCTGCGCGCGTTCGACAGCGTGCTCGAAGGCATGCTCGAACGCGACGCCCTGCCGATCCAGGCGCGCTTCCGCGACGGCTCCGGCAACGCCTGGGACGAGGTGCTGGTCCTGTTCGTCAGCAACAACACCTACCCGCTGACCAGCTTCGGCGCACGGCCGCGCCTGGACGCGGGCATGCTGGAGGTCTCGGCGCTGCGCCGGACCGAAGGCCAGGACCTCGGCCGCGCGCTCGAAGATCTGTTCAATGGCCGCGACCAGGCAGGAAATGGCTGGGCGCACTGGACCACCACGAGCTTTGCGGTCGATTCGCCCGGCGGCAAGCTGGAAGTCGGCATCGACGGCGAGCCGGTCGTGCTGGAGACCCCGATCGAGTTCAGGATCCACGCCGGCGCGCTGCGCGTGTTGCTTCCAGCATCCGGGCCCGCGTCCGCGCACCCGCCGAAGTCCAAGTCCCCGGCGCCCCGGCGGCGAGGACTGGGTCTGGCCCCGACCCCTGAAGGGCGGATCGAGCAGATCGCGGGGCTCGTCCGCCTCGGCCGCCGACTTGGCCGAGTCGGTGAGCGCGAGTTCGGGCCGGGATGGGACAAGGACGGCATGCCAGCGGCGTCGCCGCCGCAGCGCCGCTCCAGCTCCAGCGGGTCTCGGCCCGACAGGCGGCCATGATCCGGGGCCGCCTGGGCCGCCTGGGCCGAGAGCATCCCGGCGGAGCCTCCGTCCTGGCGTGCGGCAGCGGGATCGGCTCGCTCGGCCGGGCCGCGGTGCGGGCCGCGCTGCGGCTGGACCAGGATCTGTTCGATCGGGCGGCACGCAGGCACTCCCCGCTGCTCGACCAGGCGCTGCCTTGCCTGACCCGCACGGCCGACTACGGGATGCTGTGGATGGCGATAGCTGGGGCGTTGGCCTTGGCCGGCGGGCCCCGTGGCCGCCGTGCCGCCCAGTCGGGTCTGATCGCGATCGCGATCACCAGCGCGCTTGCCAACCAGCTCGCCAAGCGCTCCTTCGATCGCCGCCGGCCGCTGCTCGCCTCGGTCCCACTCGTCCGCCGCGCCCAGCGCATGCCCACCTCGGCCTCGTTCCCCTCCGGCCACGCCGCCTCGGCGGCCGCCTTCGCCACCGCCCTCGCCACCACCGCACCAGCGACGGCGGTCCCGGTCGGGATGCTGGCAGCCGGGGTTTCCTACTCCCGGGTCCATACCGGCGTGCACTACCCGGCCGACGTTGCCGCAGGCGCCCTCCTCGGCTTCAGCGTCGGCCTCCTGGTCGGCCGCCGTGCCCGCCGCAGGCGGTGATCACCGCGCCACCGATCTCTCCCGGCTCGCGCTCGGCCGGGAACAGGCTGGGCCCGTTTCGGGGCCGGAGGAGCTGCGGCTTCGGCAACTGTCGTCCTCTCCGGCTATTGTGGCCGGGTGCGAGTCGCGACCTGGAACGTCAACTCCGTCAAGCAGCGGGTGCCCCGGTTGCTGCCCTGGCTGGATCAGCGGCAGCCCGATGTGGTCTGCCTGCAGGAGACCAAGCTCGCCGACGCCGCGTTCACCGAGCTGCTCGGCGAGGAGCTCGCCCGCCGCGGCTACGCGGTCGCGCTGCATGGACAGGCGCAGTGGAACGGCGTGGCGATCCTCTCCAGGGTGGGGCTGGACGACGTCGTGGCGGGCCTCGCCGGCGCGCCCTCCTACGGCCGCCCGCAGCCAGAGGCCCGCGCCGTGGCCGCGACCTGCGGCGGGATCCGGGTCTACTCGGTGTATGTCCCGAACGGGCGGACGCCGGGCTCCGACCATTACCACTACAAGCTGGCCTGGCTGGCCGCGCTGCGGGAGGTGGTCGGCGCCGGCCCGCAACCGGCGCTGGTCTGCGGTGACATGAACATCGCGCCAGCCGACGCGGACGTGTTCGACCCGGACGCCTATGTCGGCCAGACGCACGTCACGCCGCCGGAGCGGGCGGCGCTGGCGGAGCTGCAGGCGCTCGGCCTGCGCGACCTGGTCCGGGAGCGCTGGCCGGCCGAGCGGGTGTTCACCTACTGGGACTACCGCGCCGGCATGTTCCACCAGGACCTGGGGATGCGGATCGACCTGGTGCTGGCCTCCGACGCTGTCGCCGACCGGGCGCGGGCGGCATGGGTGGACCGGCAGGCGCGCAAGGGCACCGGGCCGAGCGACCACGCCCCCGTGATCGTCGACCTGGACGAGGCCCCCGACGGCGACATCGGGCCGGTCGTGCCGCCGCCGTCCGCACAGTCCGCCAAGACGCCGTCCGCGAAGCGACGCTCAGCCATCCTGCCCCAGGCTCGCTGACCGCAGGCCCGAGCCCTTGGAGCGCGCCACGGGAGGGGTCGGTCAGGTCTGCATCGCCAGCCTGGTGAACTCGGCGAGGCCGCCGTTGAACAGGAAATCGGAGGTCTGCGTCATGGCGATGGCGATCAGGCCTCGGTTGGGGTCGTTGAACCACGAGGTGCCGTAGCCGCCATCCCAGCCGTAGCGGCCCGAAACGGGCGACACCTCGTCCGGTGTGGTGACTACGGACATGCCGAACCCCCAGCCGCGCCCGCCGAGCACGGGCCCGGCGCCGGCCCGCTGCTCCGGCGTCAGGTGGTTGGTCGTCATCAGCTCGACGGACTGCTCCGACAGCAGCCGCCCGCCTTCGTGAACGCCGTTGTTGAGCAGCAGCCGGGCGAATGCCAGGTAGTCGTCGACTGTCGACAGCAGACCCGCCGAGCCGGCCGGGAATACCGGCGGTCTGCTCCACTCGCTCGGCGGCGAGAGCGTCCGCAACTCCAGCTTCCCGGTTGCCGGGTTCGTCATGTAGTGGGCCGGCAGCCGGGCGGTCCGCTCAGCGGGCAGCCAGAAGCCGGTGTCGGTCATGCCAAGCGGCTCGAAGACGCGGGTGCTGAACAGCTCCCCCAGCGACTGGCCCGCGGCGCGCGCGGCCACCACGCTCAGCACCAGCGCGCCGGCGTTGTACTGCCACCGCTCGCCGGGTTGATACATCAGCGGCAGGGTCCCGAAGCGCCGCATCCACTCGTCCGGGGGGTGCGGCGTCCGCGGATCCGGCGGCCCCATGACAAGTTGCAGCTTCTTGGCGGCGGTGTTGATCGGGTAGGGCGGGTCGAAGCTGGGCTCGAAGACCATGCCGTAGCCCATGCGGAAGGTCAGCAGGTCCTCCACCGTGATCGGGCGGCCGGCCGGGACGGTCTCATCGAGCGGGCCGTCGACGCGCTTGAGGACCCGGCGGTTGGCCAGTTCCGGCGCCAGCCGGTCGATCGGCTCGTCCAGCGCCAGCGCCCCGTCCTCAACCAGCGTCATCGTCGCCGCGGCCAGGATCGGTTTGGTCATGGAGGTGATCCGGAAGATGGTGTCGCGCCGCATCGGGTCGGGACTGCCGAACGCCAGCGCGCCGATCGGGTCGACGTGCACGTCGTCACCGTGGGCGATGAGCGTCACCATGCCGGGCAGCGCACCGTTTGCGACCTGAGCCGCCATCGCCTGGTGCAGGCGGTCGAGGCCGGCCTGCGACGTCGCGCATGTCATCTTCGGAACCCATGCTCGCGGATTCGGTGTGGTCTCGCATCCCCCCTGGTCATTCGAGCGGCTGGCGGGCGAAGGCGGGCGGTTCGCGCCCGGCGAGCAGCCAGCCGCCGATGGCGGCGGCGAGCGGCAGGCCGGCGAGGATGACGATCAGGTCGCCGACCGGGACGTGGCGGACGGTGGTGGAGAGGCTGCTGCGGTACCAGGCGATCGCGGCGAGGTAGGCGACGGCGGTCCCGAGCAGGGCGCCGAGCAGGCCGAGGGCGCCGGCGGTGGCGCCGGTCAGGGTGCGGCGCGTCCTGCCGCCGGCGCCGGTGGCGGTGAGCGTGCGCAGGTCAGCGGCGGTCTCGCTGCGGATCAGGCCGA
>DASWDC010000014.1:0-7158 GCA_036395655.1 Actinomycetota bacterium
GACATACCAGTCCCCGAGACTCTGGTTGAAGTCGGGGCTGGCTTCGCCGGTGACAATGTCAGTACTCATGGCACTCCCGGTGTTTCCTTCGTGGCCCTCCGGTTCGGCGGTCACCGTGTGAATATCCAGAGGGCCGCCTTCCCGAACAGGGTGTCCAACCCGAAGATGATGGCGGTGATCACGGTCACCGAGACCAGCACGACCACGGTGTATCCCATGACCGTGCGCCGGTCGGGCCAGTTCACCTTCTTCAGCTCGCTGACGACCTCGCCGCCGAACGAGCTGACGCCCTGCATCCGGGACTTTCCCTTGCCCGGAGCGGTGGTGCCAGCGCGCGCGTCCCGCTGCCGGGCCGCGACCTGCTGCCTGCGTAGCTGCTGCAGGCGCGCCGGGTCGGCGGTGCGCTGCTGGCGAGCCATCGCCCGCTTGGTCTCCCTGTTCATCGCAAGCCTTGCTCCTCGCGCCGGGTGGTGCAGCAGATCATCGGTCGGTACGACCCAACCCTTGCCCCACGAAGACGGATGACAAGAGGCTGGCAGGCCAGGAGGGACTCGAACCCCCAACCACCGGTTTTGGAGACCGGGACTCTACCAATTGAGCTACTGGCCTATGCCTGGCCACGCCCCGGACCCGGGACCAAAGCCAGACGAGTATACGGGGGCACTCCCGCCGCTCTCAAGGTCGGAGCGGGTCAGATCAGACCGCTACCAGGATATAGCAGCGCCAGCTCATGCGGGTAGCTGGCGAGCAGGCGCAGCTCGTCGTCGTGCAGCGGCCGGCCGGTGGCGGCGTTGCTGAGCTGCACGAGCTTGAAGACGAGGTCCTCGTCGGCAGGGGTGACCGGGACGCCGAGCCCGTCCATGACGTGCCGGAAGCCCGCTTTGCCGCCGTACTCGCCGGTCAGCACCACCCGGCCTTCCCGGTTTGCCCAGTCGTGCGGGAATGGCCCGAGCGTGTCGTCGTCGTAGAGCTCGTAGTTGTGGCGGTCCTTGAGCGCCCCGTCGGCGTGGATGCCCGACTCGTGGGAGAAAGCGTTGCGGCCGACCCCCGGCTGGCCGAGCGGCAGCGGCTGGCCAACGGCGTCGCTGGCCCACAGGGCGAACCGCCGCGCCCAGGAGAGGTCGATCGAGTCGGCGATCTGGACGCGCCCGGCCAGCGCGAACGCGTGCTGGAACGCGAGGATGCAGGAAACCAGGTCGGCGTTGCCGGCGCGCTCGCCGATGCCGTTGACGCAGGTGTTCACCCAAGCGTCCTGCCCGGCGTCGAGGTCGCCGAGCGCGCCGGCGACCGAGTTGGCCACGGCCATGCCGAGGTCGTTGTGGCAGTGCGTCTCGACCGGGATCCCGACCGCGCCGGCGAGCTTGGCGAACCGCTCGCGGATGCGCTCCGGGGTGTCGCCGCCGATGGTGTCGCAGTAGCGGACCCGGTCGGCGCCGGCCTCCCGGGCGGCTTGGGCGAACTCCAGCAGGTAGCCGTCATCGGTGCGCGACCCGTCCTCGGCGTTGACCCCGACCGTCTCGGCGGCGCCCTGCCTGGCCGCCCGGGTCGCGGCGGTCATCTCCCGGATGACGGCGTCCCGGTCGAGCCGCCCGCGGAATTTGTGCTGGATCATCTGGTCCGAGGTCGAGATCGAGAGGTTCAGGTGCTTGAGGCCGAGCGGCAGGGCCCGCTCGACGTCGCCGGCCAGCGCCCGGGTCCAGCCGGACAGCCGCAGGCTGCCGAACGCGCCAGCCTTGGCCAGCGCGAGGTTCGCCCGGATGTAGGGCTCCTCGTGGAACAGGAACGGGAATCCCAGCTCCGACTGGGCGACCCCGAGCTTGCCCAGATAGAAATTGACCATCGTCTTGCCGAACTTCGACAGGTTGACCCGGGCCGTCTGCACGCCGTCCCGGTTGGTCACGTCAAGGAAATGGATGCCCGGCATGCTCTGCCTCCAGCTCCGGCGGTGGTACGGCTGCGCTCAGCCACGCCTCAAGTTGACTCCTCCACTTGGGGTACGTCAATGTTGATCAATAATCAATGTTGGAGTGGGAGCTGGAGGCTGGAGCCGCGGATGGAGGGGCGCATCGGGGCCGCCGAGGCAGCGCGCAAACTCGGCATCAAGCCAGAAAGCCTCTACGCCTACGTGAGCCGCGGCCTGCTCACCCGCGAGCGCGGCCCCGACGGCCGCACCAGCTGGTTCGACCCCGCCGAGGTCGCGCGCCTCGCCGCCCGCAGCCGCCACCCCCGCCCCCCACGGCAGGGCGGCGCCGAGCTGGCGATCGAGTCCGCCCTCACCACGATCGAGGGCGGCCGCCTCTGGTACCGAGGCTGCGACGCCACCCGCCTCGCCACCGACCACCCCTTCGAACGGGTCGCCTGGCTGCTGTGGACCGGCACGCTCCCCGGCACCACCACCGACCCCCGCCAGCACCCCTGGCCTGGGTCCTGGTCCAGGTCCTGGCACGCGGGCCAGTCCGGCGTCGCGGTGGGAAGCGCCGCCCAGGCGGCCCTCCCCCCGGGCACCCTGCCGCTCGAACGCCTCCGCGTGATCGCCGCCGCCCTCGCCACCACCGACGCGTTACGCTTCGAGCTGAACCCCACCGCCGTCCTCGCCACGGCTCCGTCCCTGCTCACAGGCCTGGTCGAGTGCCTTCCAAGCCCTGTGGACAACGCCAGCACGCCCCCCCTCGAATCCGATAGGCTGACTTCGGGGGGGCCCCCGGGGAGGGGCGCCGCGTCGATTTCGATGCCGATTTCGATGCCGATTTCGATCGCCGCCCGGCTCTGGGGCAAGCTCTGCGCCGCTCCGCCGCATCCCGACTTCGTGGCGTTGCTCGACGACGCGCTGGTACTGCTCGCCGACCATGAACTGGCTGCGTCGACCCTGGCCGCGCGGGTGGCCGCCTCGGTCCGGGCTGACCCCTACGCGGTCGTGTCGGTGGGGCTCGGGGCGGTGAGCGGCGCCCTGCACGGGGCGGTGTCGCTTGCCGTCGAGGACCTGCTCGCCGAGGTCGGCGGACCCGCCGCTGCCAAGGCCGCCGCCAGGGCCGAGGCCGCCGCAGCCCGAGCCGTCGGCGAGCGGCTCCGGCGCGGCGAGCGGCTCCGCGGCTTCGGCCTCGCCCTCTACCCGGACGGGGACCCGCGTGCGGCGTTCCTGCTGGAACGGCTGCGCGCCATCGGCGGCGGAGCCGCGGCCTCCGCCCGGCTGGCCGCCGTGGAGGCGGTGCTCGACACCACCAGGCGGCTCGGCCTGCCCCCGCCGAACGTCGACTTCGCGCTCGGCGCGCTCGCCATGGTCACGGGCATGATCCGCGGCGCGGGCGAGGCGATCTTCGCGGTCGCGCGGACGGCCGGGTGGCTCGCCCACGCGCTGGAGGAATACGACCGCGGCCAGCCGCTGCGGCCGCGCGCGCTCTACACGGGCCCGCCGCCCGCGGCGGACGCTACTTGAGCCGCGCCAGGACGGCGGTCTGACCGGCCGACACCACCGACGGCAGGGCGGCCCTGGCCCTCCCCGGCGCGGCTGCGGCCGGCACGCGGCGGCGCTGGCGTAGGGCGCGGGCCACCATCACGGTCGCGACCAGGGCGCCGCCGGCGCCGGCGGCGACCATGACCCGCGGGTCGGTGGCGCGGACCCGGCGGCGGCCGATCGCCACCAGGATGCGCTCCACGGTGCCGTCGGGCGGGGTCGCCTCCAGGTTGGCCATGGTGGCGAGGGTCTGGACCAGTCGGCTGTAGGAGGCCGCCTCGGCGGCGCAGCGGGCGCAGCCGGCCACGTGCAGGGCGCGGGCGCGGGCCTCCAGCGGAGTCAGCTCCTCCAGCCGCGCCGGCAGGAGCTGGCGGATGTCGTGGCAGCCCATCATGACCGCCGCCCCGACGCGCGCCGGCGTCCGGCGAGGTTGACGACCTGCCCCTGGCAGGGCCCGCCTTCGGTGGCCCCCAGCTCGGCCTTGAGCCGCTCCCGTGCCCGGAACAGCCGCACCTTCACCGCGCCTGGGGTCAGCCCCATCGCGGTCGCCACCTCGTCGGTCGACTGCCCGTAGACGTCACGCAGCACCAGCACCTGGCGCTGCCCCTCGGGCAGGCCCGCGACCAGCTTCTCCAGCCGGCGGGCGAGCAGGACCGCCTCGGCCCGTTCGGAGGGGTCCGGTGCCGGGTCGCGCGTCTCGAGAGGCACCATCGCGCCCTCGACCGCGATCCGCCGCGTCCGCCGCTTCAAACTGCTCATGGCCACGTTCGTCGTCACCCGATTCAACCAGGTGGCGAACGAGGCCTCGTGCCGGAAGCCGCCCAACTTTCGCACCACCCGGAGGTAGACGTCCTGGGTCACGTCGGCGGCGTCGTCCGGGTTGCCCACCAACCTGAGCGCGCAGGTATACACGCTCCGGTGCGTGCGGCGCACCAGCTCCTCAAGGGCCCAGCGGTCACCCGCCTGCGCGGCCTCGACGAGCTCTCGGTCGACCTCCACCTCGAGTCCCCTTACTGCTTGGCGAACGTACTGACCTCGACGGGACCGGTTCGGTTACCGGCTCGGGTACCGGCTCAACGGCTGGTTTCGGCTGCTGGTGGCGGGCGTTCAGGCTGAAACAACGATCCTACCCGTGCTGGTGGTACCCAGTGAAGCCTCGGGTCAGCAGATCCGTACGCAACCTCCATTTGGCGAGGAAGCGATCATAATTCTTCTTCGAGGCTCGCTCCCGCTCGGCGGGATCGGTCTCGTACCAGCCACGGTGGCGGTGCAGAGTGGCGGGGACCGCCAGCCGGATCGCCCGGTAGCCGGGGTCGAGCGCGCGGATTGCGAACGAGTAGTCGAGGTCGGCGTTGCGGTAGTAGCGGTCCTTCGGGTCGACCTCGACCCGGGCGGCGAGCCGCCTGGGCACCGCCAGCAGGTAGCCCTCGACCGCGTCCACCTCCGGGCCGTCATCGGCCTCGAACTGGAGCATCGAGCGGGTCACCACCCCCCAGCCGCCGGCCAGGCCCACGCCTGGTTCGTCGAGGGCGGACAGCAGCGGGGTGAGCAGGTCCCCGGTCGCCTCCACGTGCGGGTCGAGCCAGACGAGGACGCGGCCGGTTGCCTGGCCCATGCCAAGGTTCATGGCGGCGCCGAACCCGATCGCCTCCGCCGACCTCCCATCGACGGCATCGCCTCGCTCGCTTGCATGCTCGGCCGACGGATTCAGGTGGAGGACTCGCACCCGCCCAGCCGGGTCCTCCTCGGCGAGGTCCTCCAGGGCCTGGCCGGTGGCGGCGTCAGCGCCGTCGTCGAGCAGCAGGACCTCGTAGTCCAGCGGGACCGCCCGCGGGGCCGCCCGCGGGGCGCAGTGGGTGGCGAGTGCGTGCAGCGCGCGGGCGACGTCCTCGGGCCAGCCGGTGACGTGCGCGATCACGCTGACCGCATGCTGGTCCGGTTCGTCCCAGCGAGGGCGGATCGCGGCCGGGTCGACAGGCTCCCAGGGTGGCGCCGCGGCCAGCTCCGGCCCCTCGCGGGTGTCCCGGAGCAGCCAGCCGGCGGCGCGGACCTGGTCGCGCAGGGCGTCGGCACGGGCGAAATCGCGCGCCTCGCGGGCCGCCTGCCGCTCCACGACCAGGTCGAGGACCCCCTGCGGTACGTCCCTACGCGCCCGACTCATCGGGAGGCCCCGCGGTCGCCGTGGAACCGGCTTGCAGTCCTTCCGGCCGCGGGACCGCGCCCCCCGAATCCCCTGATTCATCGGGGGGCCCCGCGGCTGCCATGGTCATCGCCCGCACTGCTTCCGGCCGCGGGACCGCGCCCCCCGACCCCCCCGGTCCAAGGTCCAGCTCAGCCTCTCCTTTGGCGACGACCTTCTCGCCGTGCTCATCCTCGGCCCAGAACCGGATCGTCACGCGGTCGCCGTCGACGCCGGTCACCTCGCCTTTGGCGGTGAGAGTCTGGCCGGGCTGAATCATCGCCGAGAACCGGACCCGCAGCCGCTTGATCGCGCCCGGGTCGCCGGCGAACGCCGTGATGACGCGGGTCGCCGTGCCCATCGAGAACATGCCGTGGGCGATCACTCCTGGCAACCCGACCGCCTTGGCGACCTCGTCGTTCCAGTGGATCGGGTTGAAGTCGCCGGAAGCGCCCGCGTACCTGATGAGATCGATCCGGTCGATGGTGTGCGAGACCTCGGGGAGCGCCTGCCCCGGCTGGACTTTCTGGGGGTCGAGCCTCACGTCGCCGCCTCCCGGGGTTGCGGCTGCCGGTCCCGTTCGGGGGCGGTACCGCGTGACAGCAGCACATTGCGGACCGTGCAGACCGGGTCGCCGCCTTCGGTGGTCACCCGGGTCTCGATGGTGAGCAGCTCGTGGCGGCCTTTCACCTCGGCGGCGGCGACGCGGCTGCTGGCGAGCAGCCGGTCCCCGGCCACGATCGGGCGGGCATAGGAGAACTCCTGCTCACCGTGGACCACTCTGGAGTAGTCAAGGCCGAGCTCGGGGTCGCCATGGAGGGCCGCGGTCGCCTGCAGCGACACCACCACCGGGAAGGTGGGCGCCGCCACGATGTCGGCGTGGCCGGCGGCCCGTGCGGCCTCCTCGTCATGGAAGACGGGGTCGGTCTCCCCCACCGCCGCGGCGAACTCTCGGAGCTTCTCGCGGCCCACCTCGTAGACGACCGGCGGGTACTCCTTGCCGACCAGGGACTGGTTCAAGGGCATGGCCGCTCCCTCGCCGTGAGTGCCATGGTTGGTTGCCGTGCGGGGTTGCGCGGGTCAGCGGGTCTCGCGATGGGCGGTGTGGCGCCCGCACCAGCGGCAGTACTTCTTCAGCTCGATCCGGTCAGGGTCGTTGCGCCGATTCTTGGTGGTGGTGTAGTTGCGGTGCTTGCACACCGTACAGGCCAGGGTGATCTTGGGTCGGGTATCGGTCGTCGCCATCGGTGGATCCTTCCTTCAGGTATCGGCGGCCCCCAAAGGCCCCCAAAGATGCGTGCTGTAGAGGGGAGCCTACGCGAGTTCGCGCCACCCTAGCAGGCCCCGACCGCACCGAGGCGGCCGGGGCCAGTTCGCGGACCGTGGACTACTTGAGGATTTTGACGACGCGGCCGGCACCGACGGTGCGGCCACCCTCCCGGATCGCGAACCGCAGCCCCTCCTGCATCGCGATCGGACTGATCAACTCCACCACCATCTCGGTGTTATCCCCCGGCATCGCCATCTC
>DASWDC010000015.1:0-1524 GCA_036395655.1 Actinomycetota bacterium
GCCAACACCGCCAGCCTGCTGCTGCCCGTCTCCAACCTCACCAACCTGCTGGCCGCCAACCGGGTCGCGCTGCCGCCCGTTGCCTTCGCGGCACGGATGCTGCTCCCCGAACTCGCCGCGGTCACCGCCACCGCCGCCTGCCTCTGGGTCTTCTACTGGCGCCGAGGTCGCCGCCACAACCCCGGCCCCGGCCCCGGCCCCGGCGGCCGCTACACTCCGCCGCCGCCGCACGTCCCCGCCGACCCGGTCCTGTTCGCGGCGGCGGCCATCGCCTGCGCCGTCTTCGCCTCCTGCGTCCTCGCCGGCGTCCCGCTGGCGCTCGCGACCCTCGGCTGCGCCGGGCTGGTCGCTGTCGCCTTCCGCCTCCGCGCCCCGAGCCTGCTACGCCCCGCGCTGCTCCCCTGGCGGCTGCTGGTGTTCGTCACCGGGCTGTTCCTGGTCGTCCAGACCGTCAGCCGCCACGGCCTCGGCACCGTCGTCGGCCACGCCGTCGGCGCCGCCACCGGCACCCCCGGCATCCTCCACGCCGCCCTCACCGGCGCGGTCCTCTCCAACCTGGTCAACAACCTCCCCACCTACGTCGCTGGCGAAGCCGCCGTCCCCCTCACCCACGGCACCCAGCTCCTCGGCCTCCTGATCGGCACCAACGTCGGCCCGATCGTCACCCCCTGGGCCTCCCTCGCCACCCTCCTCTGGCACGAACGCTGCCGCGCCGACGGCCTCCACATCTCCTGGCGCGCCTTCACCCTCACCGGCATCGTCACCGCCACCTGCGTCCTCGCCGCCGCCCTCTGCGGCCTCCTCGTCACAAGCCCGGCCTGACGCCCGGAGTTCGGTCTCGAGCCTGTGGATAACGTCAGCAGCCTCGGTCCGGAACAGCCATGCTACGGCGGATCGATGGCACAGCCATCGCGGAGCCTTCGGAGGGATGCATGAGTATGGCAATTAGATTAGCCAAACGATTGGCAAATGGATTGGAAAACGGGCGATGCTCCGCGTAGACTTGCTTCGGATCATTCGGCGCGCAGCGATCGAATCGGGGATCGACTTCACACTCAAACGGCAAGGCAGGGCCCATGAAGTCTGGCTGTGCGGCCAGACGTTGCTGGTGGTCCCGCGCCATCGGAACCTGAACCAACTGACCGCGCAGTCGATCCGCAAGAAACTGGAGAGCGAATTCGCGAAGGACTGGTGGAAATGAGCGAACACCGATACCGCGTCGTCGCCGAGCGCTCCGGAGACTGGTGGGCGATCTCAGTCCCCGACCTTCCTGGCGTATTTTCCCAGGCCCGGCGCCTCGACCAGGTCGACGCGATGGCTCGCGAAGCCATCGCCCTGATGCTTGACGTCGATGAAACGGCGGTAGCGGTCACCATCGACCCCACACTGCCGCCCCGAACCGCCGCGGCAGTGTCCGAGGCGCTGTCCCGCCGGCAGGCACGCAGGGACGCCGAGGCCCGTGAGCAGGAGGCGCTTCGCCAAGCCGCAGGCGCACTCGCCGCAGACGGTTTCACACAACGGGAA
>DASWDC010000016.1:0-7915 GCA_036395655.1 Actinomycetota bacterium
CTGGCCCTCCGGGTAGACGGTGACGAAGCCGTCTTCGGGGACGGCGTTGAGGTCGAGCACGGTGCCGTTCTCGTCGACCGCCCGCAAGCCCTTGCGCCAGCCGGTCACCTTGAGGCTGTTGCCGGGGGCTGGGCCGAGTGAGATCACCGGCAGCAGCAGCGCCAGGCCGAGCGCGCCGCCGGCGCCGGCGAGCAGGCCGAGCAGCAGGCCGCGGCGTTTGATCTCAGGGCCGACCTCCTCCCCGAGGGCCTCCTCGAACGCCTGGCGCATCTCGGGCCCGGAGGACAGCTCGTGGCGTTCCTCGGCCGCCTCGTGGGCGGCGAGCAGGTGGATGCCCCACAGGCCGACGCCGAGGCCGAGGCCGCTCAGGGCGACGAAGAAGAGCACGCCCTCAAGCTGGGTCTGGCCGCCGGTGAAGTAGACGACGAACAGGGCGATGCCGGCGAGTATCGACAGGCCGAAGAACTGCGCGGCGAGGCGCTGCGCGCGCTGCTGCTCGTCGGTCAACCCCCCGCCCGCGGTTCCAGGCCGGGCGCCGGTCGCGGCATCGGCTGCCGCCGGCTCGACCCGCCCGTCCGGGTGCTCGCTGCCAGTGTCGCTGTCCACGTCGCTTGGCTCTCCTTGCTGCTTGCCGTGCCGGTCGTTGTCGTTGTCGTTGGCGTTGTCGCGGGTGGTGGTCTCGGGTGGGTGGTCTCAGGTGCGGCCGCCGAGCCAGCGCACCACTAGCACCAGCGCGCCGAGGCCGATGATCCAGGCCACGAAGCCCTCCGGGACCGGGCCCTTGCCGCCGATCGGCAGGCCGCCGCGGTTGTAGGGGGTCGTCTGCAGGCTCTGCACGTAGGCGGCGATGTCGTTGACGGTGGCGATGCTCTGCGCGTCGTCGGGGGTGTAGCTGGGGATGCCGCCGCCTGGGGGCATCTGGCCGGGGCCGATCTTGATCGCCTCGGCCACGTCGAGCGGCTTGACGTCGAGCAGGGTCGGGGCGATGTTGGCGCCGCCGAGCGCGGACCCGGCGCCGTTCATGCCGTGGCAGGCTGAGCAGGCCTGCGCGTAGGCCTGCCGGCCGCGGGCGATGTCGCCCTGGGCCGGGTCGACCTGGGGAAGCTGGGCGTCGCCCACGGCGCTGCCGACGTAGGCGTCGAGCGCCTGGGTGTCCTCGGCGTCGAAGCGCGACCTGCCCCGTGCGATCGCAGGGCCGACGGTGGATTTCCACGGCATCCGCCCGGTGCGGACCGCCCAGTCGACTGCGGCGGCCCCGCCGACGTCCTTCAGCGACGGGACCGTGCTCGGATATTGCGACGCGCCGTTCGGGTCGGGTCCGTGGCAGGAGGCGCAGGCCTGCAGGTAGAGGGCTTTGCCGCGGGCGATCAGCTCGCCGGTGTCGCCGCCGGCGGTCTGCGCCGCCACCCCGGTGCTGGCCCCGCCGGTGGCGGGGATCAGCAGCACCGCGAGGATCCCGATGCCCGCCAAGAGGAGCAACGTCCTGCGCACGCGCGACTCCGTTCCGTAACTGACCTGGTCGGTGACTTGGATGCTCTCGATGGGTACCCGCCGGCTGCGGCACCATGCTACCCGTGGGCCACGGCCCGGCAACCGAAACTGACCGGTTGTGGATAACCTCGGGAACCAGACCTTGGGACGCGACCCTCGGGCGTGTCCGAGGGCGTGACCGGACGGCGAGGCGGCCGGCGGGAAGGGGGACGGCGCGGTGCTTCCAAGCCAAGGGGACACGGACGATCTCACCTATGGCAGCTACCTGCGGGTCGGTGAGCTGCTGGCGCTGCAGCGGCTCCGTTCGCGGCCGCCCCATCCCGAGGAGCTGCACTTCATCGTCGTCCACCAGGCGCTGGAGCTGTGGATGAAGCTGCTGCTGCACGACCTGGAGCGGATCATCGCGCTGCTGGACAGCGGCGCGTTCGCGGAGGCGCTGGCGCTGCTCGGCCGTGCCAACCAGATCATGGCCAGCGGCCTTGACCAGATGCGCAGCCTCCACACCCTGCCGCCGTGGGACCTGCAGCGGTTCCGCAGCTACCTTGGGACCGCCTCGGGTTCGCAGTCGCAGCAGTTCCGCGAGCTTGAGCTGCTGTCGGGATTGCGTGACCCGGCCTACCTGAAGGCGCTGGAGGTCGAGCACGGCGGCGCGCTGCCCGCCCCGCTGGCCGCGCGCCTCCAGCAGCGGTCGCTGGCGGAGGCGCACGCCGACGCGGGCGGGCGGCTCGGCCTGGACCGGGTCGAGCGCTGGGCCGACTTCTACCAGGATCCCGGCGACCAGGCTGCGTTCTATCTGGTCTGCGAGGCGCTGGTCGACTACGACGAGCGCTGGTCGCGCTGGCGCCACGAGCATGTCGCACTGGTCGAGCGGACCCTCGGCGACCATGCCCGCGGCACCGGCGGGATGGCCCTCACCTACCTGCGGCGCACCACCCGCTACCGGTTCTTCCCGCTGCTGTGGGCACTGCGCGACGAGCTGGTCGTCCGTGGCGGCGGGGAGCTGGTCGGCCGACCGGATGACCGTTCAGGCGGCGAAGTGCGATGATTGCCTCTATGGTTGCCTACATTCCCGCCCCGCCGAGCAACGGGTTCCATCTCGGCCCGCTGTTCTTCCATCTGTACGGGTTGATGATCGCCATCGGCATCCTGTTCGCGGTGGCGCTGGCGCGGCGCCGCTGGGCGGCCCGCGGCCACGACCCGGTCACCTTGGAACGGCCGATGATCTGGGCGGTCGTCGCCGGCTTCGTCGGCGGCCGCATCGGCTACGTGATCACCCACAGCGGCGATTTCCGGGGCCGCTGGTGGCACGTGATCGCCATCTGGGAGGGCGGCCTCGCCCTCTACGGCGGGCTCACCTTCGGGATCCTCACCGGGATCTGGGTGTGCCGCCGCCGCGGCCTGCCGGTGCTGCAGGCGCTGGACGCGGCGATCCCGGGGATCCCGCTGGCGCAGGCGTTCGGCCGCTGGGGGAACTACTTCAACCAGGAGCTGTTCGGCACGCCGACCAAGCTGCCCTGGGGGCTGAAGGTCGACCCGGTCCACGTTCCCGACAAGTACGTCGGCTTCACGACCTTCCATCCGACGTTCCTGTACGAGTCGCTGTACGACCTGCTGGTGGTCGGCGTGCTGTTGTGGCTGGACCGGCGCCGCAAGCTCCGGGCCGGCTCGATCGTGCTCGCCTACCTGGCGCTGTACGCCTTCGGCCGTTTCTTCCTGGAGCTGCTGCGCACCGATACCACCTTCCGGCTGCTTGGATTGTCCCGGAACGCCTGGATCTCGATCGGGGTCGTGCTCGGCGCGGGCACCTGGCTGTTCCTCCGGGAACGCCGCCACCTTGCCGAGGAGCACGCCGAGACCGGCGCCGCGACCGGCGAGTCCGGGGAGCGGCCCGCCGACGGCGAGGCCAAGGCCAAGGAGGCCAAGGAGGAGGGCGAGCCGGTGGGCGTCCCCGCCGGCGAGCGCGCCGCCGCTGGCAGTGGCGCCGATGGCGGCGATGACGGCGAGGGCACTGAGGAGGGCTAGCGTCGCGGGTCCCGCGCCCTCTCCCCAAAGGGTCGTCAGGCGGGGTCGCGGGCGAGCGGGCAGCTCATGCAGCGCGGGCCGCCGCGGCCGCGGCCCAGCTCGAACCCGGGGATGGTGAGCACCTCCACCCCGGCGTCGCGCAAGCGCTGGTTGGTGTCGATGTTGCGCTCGTAGGCCAGCACCACCCCGGGCGAGAGGGCGAGCACGTTGTTGCCGTCGTCCCACTGCTCGCGGGCGGCGGCCAGCTCGTTGCCGCCGGTCTCGAAGGCGCGGATCCGCGGCACGCCGAGCACCCGCGCGAGCGTGGCGAACAGCTCGTCAGCGGCCTCCACCCGCAGGTGGCTGCCGCTGCCGGGGGTGACGACGAAGGGCCGCATCCGCTGCCGCAGGCCCGGGTAGACCACGAAGGCGTCGTGGTCGACCTGGGTGAGGACGGTGTCGAGGTGCATGTAGGCCCGCACCTTCGGCAGCTCGACGGCGATCACGGTGTCGAGTACCCCGGCGTCGAACATGCCGCGGGCGAGCGCCTCGACGCCTTGGTGGGTGGTGCGCTCACCCATGCCGACCAGCAGGCTCCGGTTGCCGATCACCAGCAGGTCGCCGCCTTCGACCGTCGCCGGGTAGTGGTCCCGCCCGTCGCCGCCGTACCAGACGGGGAAGCCGCCGGTGGCGAACATCGGGTGGTAGCGGTAGACGGTCTCCAGGTGCAGGGTCTCGCGGCGGCGGGCGGGGAACGCCATCGGGTTGATCGAGACCCCCCCGTACATCCACGCGGAGGTGTCGCGGACGAACAGCTGGTTGGGCAGCGGCGGCAGCACGAAGGTGGTCGGGTGGAAGCTGGCGCCGACCAGCCCGTCGGGGGTGAACGGCAGGTCCTCGGGGATCACCCCGCCGATCAGGTAGCGGACCAGCTCGGGCGCGGGCAGCGAGTCGAACCAGTGGCGCAGCTCCGGCGCGAGGCCCTTGCCGAAGGCGTCGACGGTCACCACCCGGTCGAGCAGCTCCTTGCGGGCGGCCTCCTCGTCGAGCGCCTCGACCATCAGCTCGCCGAGCAGGAACACCTCCGCCCCGCGGGCGCGCAGGACCGCCGCGAAGGCGCGGTGCTCCTGCTTGGCGCGTTCCACCCACATGATCTCGTCGAACAGCAGCTCGTCGACGTTGGAGGGCGTGAGCCGCGCCAGCTCCAGGTCAGGTTCGTGCAGCACCACCTTGCGCAAGGCGCCGATCTCGGAGGTGACGTCGAACTGCCCCATACCCGCAGGCTACCAGCCGCCGGGCGCGTGGCCGGCGGCGTGAACCGGGTGCTGGCCGGCCTCTTGACAGCACTCCCCTGCCGGGGCGAAAACCAAGGACACAAACCGCGCAAGCGGCCCTCCGGCCCCGAGGGAGACTGTCATGGCTCGCTACCTCGTCGTCGCGCACCAGACCGCCGGGAGCCCCGAGCTGATCGAGCGGGTCCGGTCCCTGGCAACCGGCGATCTCGAAGCCGCGTTCGTGTTGCTGGTGCCGGCCACGCCGGTCCATCACCTGCTGCACACCTGGGAGGAGGTCGAGGCCAGGCAGCTCGCCTGGCAGCGCGGCCAGGAGGCCGCCAAGACGCTCACCGAGGCCGGCGCGAAGATCGACGCGGTCCGGGTCGGTGCGCCCTACCCGCTCGACGCGGTCGCCGACGAGCTGCGCGACCACGACGACTACGCGGCGATCGTGCTGTCGACGTTCCCGCCGGGTCTGTCACGCTGGCTGAAGGGGAACCTGCCGGGCCAGCTGCACCGGCGCCACCGCCTCCAGGTCATCCACGTGGTGGCGTCGTCGGCGGCGCAGGCGGCAGCGGGCACGGCGGGCACGGCGGGCACGGCGGGGACGGCGGGGACACCGGGCGGCGCGCCAACCGCACCCTGAGGCTACAGGGAGCGGCTGGGCGGCGGCGCGACGCTACCGGACGCTACCGGGTCGGCGCTTCCGGTCGGCTATTCCGGTTCGAGGTTGTGGCAGTTGACGTCGCCGCCGACCGGCGCGGACGCGGCGGTGCCGATGGCCGGCTCGTCCAGGGTCTGGCCGGCGGCGATGGTGAGGTTCTTGCCCTTGAGGGTGACGCTGGCGGTGCCGACCCGCTCGCCGCTGATGTCGGTCAGGGTCGCGTCGCAGATGTCAGGGGTGCCGGGCTTGCTGCCGCGGTTGGTGATGTGGAACACCACCTGGAACTCGTTCGGGCGGTCGGGGACTTGGCCGACCACCTGGACGGTGGCGGTGTAGACACGCCCGTAGTTGTGCACCAGCTCGATGACGATGCTGACGGCGGTGAAGGCGAGGATCGCGGCCACCATCACGATCAGGCCGGTCGGGCCGAGGATCTGACGCCTGGGTCGCGGTGCGGCGGGCGGCTGGCCGTCCGCCTGTCCAGTCGATGCGGGGCTGCTCACGCCCCAAGGCTACCGCACCCGCGGCCGCTTGGCGCACCGCGCCGGACTGCCGCGGCCTCAGCCACCGAGTGCCCGCTGGAGCAGCGGCAGGGTGACCGTCACCGGCGGCCAGCCCGTCGAGGTGGTGGTGCTGCTCGGCGTGCTGGAGGTGGTGGTGCCGCGGCGGCTGGTGGTGGTCGGGCCCACGGTGGCGCCGGGTCGGGCCTGAGGGTTGGTCGATGGCGGCGCGGCGGCGGGGGTGCTGGACGCTGTCGTTGAGGGAAGCAGCTCTGGCAGCGCCGTCGAGGTCGTCGCCGCACCCGCGCCAGCTCCGGCGCCGGCCTGGCCGCCGGCGGGCGCGGCCCCGTTCGGCGGCTCACCCTCGGAGGGGCTGAGGTGCAGGTAGGGCTGCGGGAGGGTCCGCTGGACGCTGACCAGCAGGCCGATCAGGACGAACGCGGCGATGACCACGCCGAGCAGCAGCACCGCGGCCCGCTGCGTGAACGCGGGCAGCCGGTGCAGTCCGATCTCCCAGTCCAGCTTCAGCCGGTCCCACGACCGGGAGGGCCTGGAGGACCTCGACGATTTTGCGAATGCCTTGGAGACCGCGCGCACACCAGACGCTTTCCCCCTTGGACGCGACCACGACAGGACGGTTGTGTGGCGCGAACCATACCCGCGATGGTCGGGAAGGTCCAATCGGGCCGATTCGCTTCGCCTGCTCGGTCTGCTTGGGTTATCCACAACTCAGCGGTTCGGTTCGCCGCACCGCTCGGCTTGCCCGTAGGATGGGCGCCAACGCCAGCGGCGATTGCCAACCCGATCGCCAACGGCGATGTCGGCTTTTCGGATCAGCAGAGGAGGACCATGGCCAACCCGCGTACCCTGTTCGCGAAACTCTGGGACCGCCATGTGGTGGTCGAGGCACCCGGCCTTCCGAGCATGCTCTACATCGACCTCCACCTCGTCCACGAGGTGACCTCGCCGCAGGCGTTCGCGGGCCTCAAGGCGCGCCAGCTCCCCGTCCGCCGCCCGGACCTGACGGTGGCCACCGCCGACCACTCCACCCCGACCCACGACCGCTCCCTGCCGATCGCCGACGACCTCGCCGCCGCGCAGGTGCGGATGCTGGAGAAGAACTGCGCCGAGCACGGCATCCCGCTGCATGGCTGGGGCAGCCCCCACCAGGGCATCGTCCATGTGATCGGCCCGGAGCTGGGCCTCACCCAGCCGGGCATGACGATCGTCTGCGGCGACTCCCACACCGCCACCCACGGCGCCTTCGGCGCGCTCGCCTTCGGCATCGGCACCAGCGAGGTCGAGCACGTGCTCGCCACCCAGACGCTGCTGCAGCGTCGCCCCAGGACCTATGAGGTCCGCGTCGAGGGCCGCCTGCGCGAGGGGGTCGCCGCCAAGGACGTGATCCTGGCGCTGCTCGCCAAGATCGGCGTCGGCGGCGGCACCGGCCACGTCTTCGAGTACCGCGGCCCGGCGGTCCGCGCGCTGTCGATGGAGCAGCGCATGACCATCTGCAACATGTCGATCGAGGGTGGCGCCCGCGCCGGCATGGTCGCCCCCGACGACACCACCTTCGAATACGTCGAAGGCCGCCCCTACGCCCCCAAGGGCGCCGCCTGGGACGCGGCCGTGGCCGACTGGCGGACCCTGCCAAGCGACGAGGGCGCCGTCTACGACAAGTCGGTGACGCTGGACGCCAACGCCTTGGAGCCGATGATCACCTACGGCACCAACCCCGGCATGGGCATGCCGATCACCGGCCGCACCCCCGACCCGGACCACGCCGCCGACCCGGCGACCCGGCAGGCACTGGCCAAGTCGCTCGCCTACATGGACCTGCGCCCCGGCGAGCCGCTGCTCGGCCAGGCCCTCGACGTGGTGTTCATCGGCTCCTGCACCAACTCCCGCATCTCCGACCTGCGCCAGGCCGCTGCCATGCTGAAGGGCCGCAAGGTCGCCCCGAACGTGCGGGTGCTGGTCGTGCC
>DASWDC010000017.1:0-2499 GCA_036395655.1 Actinomycetota bacterium
CCGGGTAGGCGATCCCGGCCTGGCCGCCGTAGCGGAACTCAGCCTCGTCACGCGGCCCACACCAGGGGCAGGGGAGCAGCAGCATCAGTGCGCCACCGTCATCAGTGCGCCACCGCCGCCGCGCCGTGCTCGTCGATCAGCGCCCCAGTGGTGAAGCGGTCGAGGGCGAACGGGAGCGCCAGCGGCGCCGGCTCGCCCTTGGCGATCGTCTCGGCGAACACCCAGCCGGAGCCCGGGGTCGCCTTGAAGCCGCCGGTGCCCCAGCCGCAGTTCAGGTAGAGGCCCTCGATCGGGGTCAGACCGATGATCGGGGAGGCGTCGGGGCAGACGTCCACGATCCCGCCCCAGGTCCGCAGCAGCTTGGCGTGGGTGAACACCGGGAACAGCTCCAGCGCGGCGGCGAGCTGCTCCTCGATCAGATGGAAGGCGCCCCGCTGGCTGTAGCCGTTGTGGCCGTCGATGCCGGCGCCCATCACCAGCTCGCCCTTGTCGGCCTGCGAGACGTAGACGTGGACCGCGTTGGACATCACCACGCAGTCCAGCACCGGCTCCAGCAGCACCGACACCAGCGCCTGCAGCGGGTGCGACTGCAGGGGCAGCCGCAGGCCCACCATCGCCGCCAGCACCGAGGTGTGGCCGGCGGCGACCACCGCGACCTTGTTGGCGGTGATCGTCCCCCTGGTGGTCTCGACCCCGGCAACCCCTCCACCCGGTCCCGGTGCGCGGACGAACCCGGTCACCTCGCAGTGCTCCACGATGTCCACGCCGAGCCGGTCGGCGGCGGTCGCGAAGCCCCAGGCGACCCGGTCGTGGCGAGCGATCCCGCCGCGCCGCTGCAGGGTCGCGCCGAGCACCGGGTAGCGGAGCTCCGGGGAGAGGTTGACGATCGGGCAGAACGCGGCCACCTCCTCGGGGGTGAGCCACTCGGCGTCGACGCCGTTGAGGGCGTTGGCGTTGACCCGCCGAACCGAGGAGCGCACCTCGCCGAGGTCGTGGGCCAGGTTCAGCACCCCGCGCTGGCTGAAGCGCAGGTCCAGCCCGAGGTCCTCCTCCAGCCCCTCCCAGAGCCTCAGCGCGTGTTCGTAGATCGCCGCGGATTCGTCCCACAGGTAGTTTGACCGGATGATGGTGGTATTGCGGGCGGTGTTGCCGCCGCCGAGCCAGCCCTTCTCGACCACGCAGACGTCGGTGACGTGGTGGTTGCGCGCCAGGTAGTAGGCGGTCGCCAGGCCGTGGCCGCCGCCGCCAACCACGACGACGTCGTAGGCGCGCCTGGGCTCGGCCGCCCGCCAGTACCGCGTGGCCATACCAGCAAGCCTACCTGGGACAGGACTGCCGATCGCAGGCTAGAGTTGCGCTATGAGCGACGAAGTACGTGGCGGCGTACAGTCGGTCACTCGCGCATTGCAGGCGCTTGAATTGATCGCGGAGGCCGGCGAGCTGGGCGTGACCGACCTCGGCCGCCGCCTCGGCGTCCACAAGGCGACCGCCTCGCGCCTGGCGGCCACCCTCGCCGGCGGCGGCCTGGTCGAGCGCGACCCGGTGAGCGACCGCTACCGGCTCGGGTTCGGGCTGATCCGCCTCGCCGGCACCGCCATGGCCAGCCTCGACCTGGTCCGCACCAGCCGCCCCGTGCTGGAGGACCTCGCCGAGCGGACGCGGGAGAGCGTCACCCTCGGGGTCTTCTCCAACGACGAGGTCATCTACGTCGACCAGGTCTCGGGCCCGAGCCTGATCGTCAGCGGCAACTGGATCGGCCGGCGCACCCCCCTGCACTGCAGCGCCAGCGGCAAGGTGTTCCTGGCCTGGCTCGCCCCGGACAAACGGGACCAGCTGCTCGCCGGGCCGCTGGAGGTGATCACCCCGAGGACCGTGACCGACCTCGCCAGCCTCCACCAGCAGCTGGTGGAGGCCCGCATCCGCGGCTACGCCACCCTCCAGGACGAGCTCGAGGAGGGCCTCAACGCCGTCGCCGCCCCCGTCCGCCGGGCCAGCGGCGAGGTGATGGCCGCCATCGCGGTCTCGGGTCCCTCCTTCCGCGTCCGCCCGGTCGACCTGCCCCGCCTCGGGCGGGTCACCGTCGACGCCGCCATGGCGGTGTCGCGCCGCCTCGGCCACGCCGTCCGGCCGGGATAGCGATCCGCTCGGCCTCCCAGAGCCCCCGGAACAACGCTGACACTGGAGGTGACCGTGAGCACGGACCTGGACATGGACCCGCAGACGCACGACCGCCAGCTCATCCGCGAGCTGGTCGAGAACTGGGCGCTGTGGCGCGACGCCGGCGACTGGGAGCGGTTCCGCGGCGTCTGGCACGACGACGGCCGCATGATGGCCACCTGGTTCCAGGGCCCCTTCGAGGAGTTCATCACGGTCAGCCGCGAGGGGTTCGAGCGCGGGGTGAGCATCCTGCACTTCCTCGGCGGCCACACCGCCGAGCTGGCCACCGACCGGGCGATCGCGCAGACCAAGATGCACATCATGCAGCGCGGCCCCGTTCAC
>DASWDC010000018.1:0-5463 GCA_036395655.1 Actinomycetota bacterium
GCTCGGGGCGCGGACCAGCCCCTTCGCCCGCAACTGGACGGTCCACGACTACGCGGCGATCGCGCCGCTGGTGGACCGCCTGCGGATCATGACCTACGACTACCACAGCCCCGGCAGCACCCCCGGCCCGGTCGCGCCGCTGTGGTGGGTGGAGGCCGTGGCCAGCTACGCCCTGACGGTCGCCCCGGCCGGCAAGGTCGAGCTTGGCGTGCCCCTGTACGGCTACGACTGGCCCGCCGACTCGCGCCGCTGGAGCGGCTGGGGCACCGCCAGCTCGCTGACCTACCTGAAGGCCGAGGCGCTGCGGGCGCACTACCACGCCAAGCGGCAGTGGTCGAGCGTCGACGCGGCGCCCTGGTTCACCTACACCACCAGGGCCGGGGTGCGGCACGTCGTCTGGTACAACGACGCCGCCTCGACCAGGGCGAAGCTCGGCCTGGTCGTCAACTATCATCTGCGCGGGCTGGCGTTCTGGGTGGTCGGCTCCGAGGACGCCCGCCAGTGGCCCGCGATCCGCGCCTTCACCGGACCGCCCGCCGCCGCGCACCCGAAGCGTCCCGCACGCGGCCACTGAGCTGCCGCTTCCCAAAGCGACGGCTCGATTTGCTAGTTGTGCGTTCAAGGTGCAGGCTTCCGCAATCCAGCAGCTCGCCGGGTTGTACGAAGGAGGGGCCATGAGCGTGTTTCAGCCGGACGCGGCGTCCGGGCCACGCATCGCAAGTCCGCAGCCGGCCTTCAAGGTGGCACGGCGGGGGTATGACCCCCAGGAGGTCGACGCCTACGTCGCGGAGCTGATCGCGCGCCTGGAGGAGACCGGCGCGCGGGCCGACCTGGCCGAACGGTCCAAGGCCAAGATCGAGTCGGAGATCACCTCCCTCAAGGAACAGCCGCCCACCTTCGAGCGGCTCGGCGTGGACATGGCCGAGGTGCTGGAGCAGGCGGGACGCTCCGCCGAGCTGCTGGTCGAGAAGGCCCAGACCCGCGCGGGCACCATCGTCAAGGAGGCGGAGGCGCACGCCGCCGAGCTGGTCGCCTCCGCCGGCGCGAAGGCGGCCGAGCTCGACGCGACCGCACGCCAGCGCCTCGCCGACGTGCGTGCCGAGACCGAGCAGGTGCGGGAGTTCCGCGACGGGCTGGCCCACCACCTTGGCCGCGTCCGCGCCGACATCGACGCGCTGCTGCAGCGCCTCGACGAGCAGGGCGCCGCGCTCGGCCCGGTGGCCGCTCCCGCTCCCGCCGCGGCGCCGGCGCCGGCGCAAAGCGACGCCAAGGTCGAGGGCGAGGCCGCGGCGGCGCCCGAGGCCGCAGCCGCCACGCCGCAGTCGGGCAACACCGCGGAGGCACGGCCGGCGCCGCACAACGGCGGCCGTCCCCCAGTGGAGCGCCGGCCACCCAACCAGCGCGGCTAGCGAGCCGGGCGCTACCCGGGCGCTACCCGGGCGCTACCTCGCTCCCGCCCGCTTCGGTGCCGTCGGCGCCGTCGAGGTCCGCCCAGGTCGCCAGGGAGGGGCCGCGGCGCTGCCGCAGGGTGCGGGCGACCGCCTCGGCCTCGCGGAGGACCCGCAGGGCGTTGCCCCAGGTCAGTTTGGCGATCTCGGGATCGGACCAGCCGCGTTCCAGCAGCTCGGCCACGAGGTTCGGGTAGCCGCTGACGTCCTGGAGGCCCTCCGGCTGGAAGTCCACGCCGTCGTAGTCGCCGCCGAGGCCGACGTGGTCGATCCCGGCGACCGCGCGGACGTGCTCGACGTGGTCGGCGACCTCGGTCACGGTGACGCGCGGCGGGGGATGGCCGGCCGTCCACGCCCTGATCAAGGGCATGGAGGCGCCGCAGTCGTCGGGGTCGGTGCCGAGGCCGGCGACGTGCGCCCTGCCCTCCTCGAACCAGGCCGCGCAGGCGGGCGAGACGAACATCGGCACGAAGGTCACCATGCAGACCCCGCCGTTGGCGGCGAGGATCGAGAGCACGTTGTCGGGCACGTTGCGGGGCACGTCGCACAGGGCCCGGGCGGAGGAGTGGGAGAAGATCACCGGCGCCTGGCTCACCGCCAGCGCCGCGCGCATCGTCGTCGCCGCGACGTGGCTCAGGTCGACCAGCATGCCGAGGCGGTTCAGTTCCCGCACGACCTCCTCGCCGAAGCGGGTGAGGCCGCCGGCGCGGGGCTGGTCGGTGGCGGCGTCGGCCCAGGGCACGTTGTCGTTGTGGGTCAGCGTCAGGTACCGCACCCCGAGCGCGTACAGCATCCGCAGGGTCCCAAGCGAACAGTCGATCGAGTGGCCACCCTCGGCGCCGAGCAGCGAAGCGATCCGCCCCGCCGACCGCGCCCGCTCGACCTCGTCAGCGTCACCGGCCAGCGCGAAGGTGTCGGGGTAGCGGGCCACCAGCCGGTGGACCGCGTCGATCTGCTCCAGGGTGGCGCTGACCGCCTGGTCGCCCTGCAGCTTGGAGGGGACGTAGACCGACCAGAACTGGGCGCCGACCCCGCCGGCCCGCAGCCTCGGGATGTCGGTGTGCAGCTCCGGCTGGGGCTTGGCGACGTCGACGCGGTCCAGGTCGTAGCGGGCCTTCTCACGCAGCGCCCACGCCAGGTCGTTGTGGCCATCCACCACCGGGTGGGCACGCAGAAGGGCGCGCGCCCGCGCGAGCACCGGTTCGTCCATGGCCCGACTCTACCGGTCCACGCGGCGGGCGCGCTCCTGGCCCCGGCCTCAGTGCGCACGCGGGTGGGGTCAAGCGCCGGAGCGCGGTAGATCGGGCGGCGCCGCCGGGCGTAGCGTTGGCGCGGTCGCAGCTCATTGGCGGCTCGTGCAGTTCCGGGACTCAGGAGGCGGACAGATGGCGCTGGTCCTCGAAGGCGGCAGGCTGATCGACGGGAGCGGCCGGGACCCGGTCGAGCGCTCGCGGGTAGTGGTCGAAGGCGATCGCATCGCCGCGGTCGGCGCGGGCGGCGACCACCCGCGCGGCGCGGAGGTGGTCGGGCTGGACGGCCTGACCGTGCTGCCCGGCCTGATCGACCTGCACACCCACATGGGGATCGTCACCATCGGCGAGCTGGCCGGCCTGCCGCTGGCGGTGGTCGCCGCGCAGCTGTTCCGCAACGCCGAGCTGTGCCTGCTGTCCGGCCACACCACCGTGCGGGAGGTCGGCGGAGCGGACGGCGGCCTCCGCCAGGCGATCGATCAGGGCCTGCTGCCCGGGCCGCGGCTGTTCCCCTCCGGGCCGCTGCTGTCGCAGTCGGGCGGCCACGGCGACCTGGCGCCGCCGTTCCTGGCACTGGAGCATCGCCACCAGGGCGGCGTCCCCGGTCTGGTGCAGCCGCACGCCACCTGCGACGGGCCCGACGAGGTCCGTGTCGCCGCCCGCACCGCCTTCCGTCATGGCGCCACGCAGATCAAGATGTGCGTCTCCGGCGGGGTGGTGTCGCTCACCGACCGTGTGGAGGACGCCCAGTTCACCGTCGAGGAGCTGCGTGCGGCGGTCGAGGAGGCGCAGGCCCGCGACAGCTATGTCACCGCCCACGCCCACAACGTGCGCGGCATCCTCAACGGCCTGGAGGCCGGGGTGGCGTGCTTTGAGCACGGCACCTTCCTGGACGAGCCGACCGCGGCCAAGATGGCGGTGGCTCGGGCGGCATTGGTCCCCACCCTGGCGGTCACCCAGATCTTCGTCGAGCAGGCGGAGGCTTGGGGGATCCCCCCGTCGATCGTGCCGCGCATGGCCGGGGTCGGCGAGGCGATGGCCAACGCGGTCAAGATCGCCGCCGACGCCGGCGTCATGGTCGGGTCCGGCACCGACATTCTCGGGCCCGAGCAGAACCGCCGCGGGCTGGAGCTGGTCCTCAAGGCGCAGATCCTCGGCCCGATGGCGGCGATTGTCTCCGCCACCGCGACCAACGCGAGGATCCTGCGGCGCGAGACCGACCTCGGCACCGTCGAGGAGGGCAAGCTCGCCGACCTGATCGCCATCGACGGCGACCCGCTGGCCGACCCGGGCGTGTTCGACGACCCGCATCGGGTGGTGCTGGTGGTCAAGGACGGGCAGGTGGTCAAGGACACCCGCAGCCGCTAAGGTGCTGGCTTTAGCGACTCGCGACGAACACCCGGAGCACCCGGACTGCCAGGAACAAACAAACACGCTAGCTTCGTTACCCTTGCGCTTGAATGCGCACTATGGCAGAGTGTCGCCTTGTGTGACAAGCGGGCATATTCGGAATTGGGGGGCGCGTGTGTTGGCCAAGGCCACTCCTGTCAGCGTTCAGCGGAGCAACCAGGCGCAGGGTCGGACGGCGGCGGGTGGCCGGGTGGAGCTGGCGGCAGCCGTGGAGTTCCTGCGCCAGTACCACGCCGAGGAGCCGTCGGCCGGGCCGCTCGGGCCCCGCCTGCGGGCCGTTCGCGCCGACGTCGAGCGCTACGGCACCTACTGGCACACCCCCGGCGAGCTGGCCTTCGGCGCCCGGGTCGCCTGGCGCAACGCCAGCCGCTGCATCGGCCGGCTCTACTGGCGCGGTCTGCGCGTCCGTGACCGCCGCAGCGCCACCGGCGCCGACGAGATCGCCGCCGAATGCGTGACCCACCTGCGCGAGGCCACCAACGGCGGCCAGATCCGCCCGACCATCACCGTGTTCTCGCCGACGCTGCCCTGGCGGCCGACCCCGCGGATCTGGAACGAGCAGTTGATTCGCTACGCCGGCCACCGCACCGGCGAGCGCGGTCAGGTGGTGGGGGACCCGCGCAACGCCGGCTTCACCGATCTGGTCCACCGCCTCGGCTGGCGCGGCGGCAGCGGCGGCCCCTTCGACGTGCTCCCCCTGGTCGTCAAGGTCCACGGCGAGCGCCCCCGCCTCTACGACCTCCCCGCCGACGCGGTGCTCCAGGTTCCCCTCACCCATCCCCGTCACGCCTGGTTCGCCGAGCTGGGCCTGCGCTGGTGCGCCCTCCCGGCCCTGTCGAACATGTGCCTGGAGATCGGCGGCGTCTGCTACCCGGCCGCCCCCTTCAACGGCTGGTACATGGGCACCGAGATCGGCGCCCGCAACCTCGCCGACCTCGACCGCTACAACCAACTCCCGGTGATCGCGCAACGCCTCGGCCTCGACACCTCCCGCGACCGCACCCTCTGGCGCGACCTCGCCCTGGTGGAGCTCAACATCGCCGTCCTCCACTCCTTCGAAGCCGCGGGCGTCACCATGACCGACCACCACACCGAATCCCGCCGCTTCCTCACCCACCTCGCCCGCGAAGAACAGGCCGGCCGCCCCTGCCCCGCCGACTGGAGCTGGATCGCCCCCCCCATCAGCGGCTCCGCCACCCCCGTCTTCCACCGCTACTACGACGAAGCCGCCCTCCTCCCCACCTACACCCTCCACCCCGACGCCTCCGCCCGCTCCCGCGGCGAATGCCCAGGACATATGCCGATGTGAGGGGATTACAGCAGTGTCAGGCCGTGAACTGCGAGGGGCTCGAAGT
>DASWDC010000019.1:0-1644 GCA_036395655.1 Actinomycetota bacterium
GCAAGAACCTGCTCGACCTGCGCCGAGTCGCCGTGGTCCACAACCTCCACGTTATCGCCCGCCAACCCCGACCAGCCCAGCAAGCCGCCTGAACCGGATACCCGTCCGGCTCTCTAGGAAAGGTGTCGAGGGTGGTCCGGGGTGTCTGGGGCAGCTCGTCTAGAGCAGCTCGGGGCGGGACCAGTCTTTGCCGAGGACGTGGTGGTCGAGGAAGGCGAGGACGGTCTCGTACCAGACGCGGGCGTGCTGGGGTTTGAGGATCCAGTGGTTCTCGTCGGGGAAGTAGAGGAACTTCGCGTCCAGGCCACGCCAGGCGAGGTCGGTCCACAGTCGGAGGGCCTCGCTGATGGGGACGCGGTAGTCCCGCTCGCCGTGGATGACCAGCATTGGCACCTGGACGGCGTCGGCGTGGCGGCTGGGGGAGTTCTCGCGGTAGCGGGGGGCTGCCTCTTCTGGGGGGCCGAACTCGCGGTCCCACCAGCCGGCGTCGTCGGTGGTGCCGTGGAACTGGTCGAGCGACCACAGGCTGGCGTGGGTGACCACGCAGCGGAAGCGGGTGGTGTGGCCCGCGATCCAGTTGGCCAGGTAGCCGCCGAAGGAGCCGCCCATCGCGGCGGTGCGGGTCTTGTCGATGTCGGGGCGGGTCTCGGCCGCGTCGACCAGCGCCAGCACGTCTCGGTACGGCTCCTGCCCCCAGCGGCCCCGGCCGCGTGCGATGAACGCCTGCCCGTAGCCGGTCGACAGCGCCGGGTCGGGCAGCAGGCAGGCATAGCCCCGCGCCGCCAGCAGATGCGGGTTCCAGCGCCAGTGCCAGCCTGACCACGAGCCGAGCGGGCCGCCATGGATGACCGTCACCAGCGGCGCCGGGGTTCCCGCCGATGCCTCCGGTGGCAGTATCAGCCAGCCGCGCAGCGTTGTTCCGTCGTCGGCGGCGGCGTGCACCTCGGTGACCCGCCCTGGCACCGCCACCGGCAGGCCGGGGGTGGGCAGCGGGGCCGGCTCCTGGTCGGTGGCGATGGTGCCGAGCAGCACCACCCCGGGCGGCGCGCCGACCGTCGAGCGCAGCGCGAACAGCCGCCGCCCATCCGGCGCGGGACACAGGTCGGAGAAGCATCCGTCCGCGCTCAACCGGGTCACCCGTGCCGGCCCGTCCGGGTCGCCCGCGCCATCGGAGAGGACCTCGACCCGGAACACCGGCGTGCGGCCGGCTTCGTCGGCGACGAAGAACACCGCCGAGCCGTCCGGCGCCCAGACCGGCTGCTCCGGCCACAGCCCGAAGCCGGGCAGCAGGTCGCGGCCCTGCCCACTGGCCAGATCCACCAGCCACAAGGTCACGTCCGGCGACTCGTCGGGGGTGCCGTGCCAGGCGCGCTGGCACACCACCATGCGCCCCTCCGGGGAACAGGCGACCGCGTCGACCGACGACGCCACGTCATCGAACAGCACCCGGCGCTCGCCGCTGGCGGTGGCGAGCGCGGCGAGCTGGGTCCGGGGGTTGCGGACATCGTCATGCGGCGCCCAGGTCGTCAGGATCGTGGCGCCGTCCGGGGTGAGGGCGAAGCTCGCCTCGTCCAGCGCCCGCCCCGCCGCCGCAACCAGCGGCGCGCCGGCTGCGAGGCGGCCCTCGTCGGCGGCGGGCGGCGC
>DASWDC010000020.1:0-15061 GCA_036395655.1 Actinomycetota bacterium
AGCCGGACAGCAGGCGGATGCGCCTGCGCGCCCTGCAGCCAGGCGTGACCGCCGAGCGGGTCCAGGCCGCGACCGGCTTCGAGCTGCTCGTCCACCCGGAAGTGCACGAGCTGGAGCCGCCGTCAATGGAGGACCTGGTGATCCTCTACGAGCTGGAGGGAGGCTGAGCCGATGGCTCGGGTGGGATTGCTGGTCCCGTCCTCGAACACCGTGATGGAGCCGGATCTCTGGCGGGCGCTGCCGGTGGGGGCGACGCTCCACACCGGCCGCATGTACCTGGAGGACACCACCCCGGAGGGCGAGCACCGCATGCTCGACCAGCACGTGCTGCCGGCCGCCCGCGACCTCGCCACCGCCAGACCGGATCTGATCATCTTTGGCTGCACCAGCGCCGGGGCCCTGCGCGGCAACGCCGCCGACGCCGACCTGTGCGAGCGCGTCACTGAGGTGTCCGGCGTGCCCACCGTGAGCGTGATCGCCTCGGTCCGGCGGGCGCTCGCCGCCACCGGCGCGCGCCGCGTCGGCGTGGTCACCCCGTATGTGGACGCGCTCAACCAGCCGATCCGCGCGAGCCTGGAGGCCGACGGCATCGAGGTCGCGCACATCGCGGGGCTCGGCATCAGCGACAACGTCCGCATCGCCGAGGTGCCGGCCGCCGAGGTCGTGGACTTCGCCGTGCGGGAGCTGCGTGGCCTCCCGATCGAAGCGGTGTTCGTCTCCTGCACCAACTTCCCGGCGGTGGCGGCCCTGCCCGAGCTGGAGCGCCGCTTCGGCGTCCCGGTGGTGACCAGCAACCAGGCGGCGATCGCGGCGCTGCTCGACCTGCTCGCCGCCTCGGCCGCCCCGGCGGCGGCCCCCGCCGACGGCGGGCCCCGGCCGTGAGGGGGCGCTGAGTGGTCGCCGCGCCGTTCCGCTACCAGCGTGCCGCCTCGTTCGAGGAGGCGGTGGCGGCGCTCGCCGAGCACGGCGAGGACGCCAAGCTGCTCGCCGGCGGGCAGAGCCTGGTGCCGATGCTGAACCTGCGGGTCGCCCGACCCGAGTGGCTGATCGACCTCAACCCGGTCGGCGCCGGGCCGGTCGCCGAGGCCGGCGGGGTGCTCCGCCTGCCCGCCCTGACCAGGCACCGGGTGCTCGAGTCCGACGGGCTGGTGCGGCGGCGCTGCCCGCTGCTGGCCGAGGCGGCCAGCCTCGTCGGCAACGTCCGCACCCGGGCGCGCGGCACCATCGGCGGCAGCCTCGCGCACGCCGACCCGGCGGGGGAGCTGCCCCTGGCGGCGCTCACCCTCGGTGCCGAGGTCAGCGTCCTCGGCCCGGCAGGTGCCCGGGACCTGCTGGTGGACGAGCTGCTGATCTCGTATCTGACCACCGCCCTCGCCCCGGACGAGGTCATCACCGAGGTCCGGGTGCCGGCGCCGCGGCCCCGCCAGGGCTGGTCGTTCCTGGAGCTGACCCGCCGCACCTCCGACTGGATGGTGGCCGGCGCGGCGGCGCTGGTGGAGCTGGACGAGCGCGGCACGGTCGCCGCCGCCTCCCTCGCCTTCGGCGGCGTGGCCGAGCGCCCGGTCGCCGCGCCCGCGGAGCTGCTCGGCGGCCTGTACGGCGAGCCGCCCGCCGAGCAGCGGTTCGCCCGGGTCGCCGACCTGGCCGCGGCCACCCTGCGGCCCGAGGACGACGTCCACGCCTCCGGCACCTACCGGCGGCGGGTCGCCGGGGTCCTCGGGCGTCGCGCCCTCAACCAGGCAGCCATCCGGGCACGAGCGAGCGGGGAAACGCCATGACGGACGGCGACAAGCAGCGGGTCAGCTTCACCGTCAACGGCGAGGCGCGCGAAGCCTGGGTGTTCCCCCACGAGAGCCTCCTGGACGTGCTCAGGGACGCCGGCTGCCACGAGGTCCGCTACGGCTGCGGCGAGGGGGTGTGCGGGACCTGCACGGTGCTGCTCGACGGCGAGCCGGTGAGCGCCTGCCTGCTGTTCGCGGTGCAGGCGGAGGGCTGCTCGCTGCTGACCGTGCGCGGCCTCGCCCAGGGCGCCGCCCAACCCGGCGAGCCGCATCCGCTGCAGGCGAGCTTCCTGCGCAACGGGGCCGCCCAGTGCGGCTTCTGCACCCCCGGGATGCTGCTGACCGCGTGGGCGCTGCTGCGGCGCGAGCCGCACCCGACCCGCGAGCGGATCCGGCGGGAGCTGTGCGGCAACCTCTGCCGCTGCACCGGCTACAGCAAGATCCTCGATGCGATCGAGGACTGCCGCCAGCCATGACCGAGACCACCGTCCCGACCCGGGAGGGCTACCGGATCGTCGGGCGCTCGCCCGCCCACCACGACTTCGCCGACAAGGTCGCCGGGTCGCTGCTGTACGCCGCCGACTGGCAGCTTCCCGGCATGCTGCACGGCAAGGTGGTGCGCGCCCAGGTGCCGTCCGCCCGCATCACCGCCATGGACGTCTCGGCCGCGCGGGCGCTGCCCGGCGTGGTCGCCGTCCTGACCGCCGCCGACGTGCCCTGGAACCAGATCGTGGAGCATGCCAGCGGCGGGCTCGGCGAGCTGGCGGTCGCCATGCCGGTGCTGGCGGCCGACCGGGTCCGCTACCAGGGCGAGCCGGTCGCGCTGATCGCCGCCGTCTCGCCCCAGGCCGCCGAGGAGGCGGCCGAGCTGATCGACGTCGACTACCAAGACCTGCCGGGCGTCTTCGAGGTGGAGGCCGCCCTGGAACCGGGCGCGCCGCTGGTCCACGACGAGGGGAACTTGCTGGTCACCTGGAACATCGGCGGCGACGCGGCGGAGGTGGACGCCGCCATGGCCGCGGCCGACCTGGTGGTCGAGGGCGCCTACCGCACCCAGCGGGTCGAGCACGCCTACCTGGAGCCTGAGGCCGGGGTCGGCTGGGTCGAGACCGGCGGGATCATCACCTTGCGGGTCGCCACCCAGGTGATCGAGCACGCCGGCGCCATCGCGGCGATCCTCGGGCTGCCCGCCAACCAGGTCCGGGTCATCTCCAGCTACATGGGCGGCGGCTTCGGCGGCAAGGAGGACATGACCGTCGAGCCCTACCTCGCCCTGCTGGTGTGGCACACCCGCCGGCCGGTCAGGCTGGTCTTCGAGCGCCAGGAGTCGCTGCTGGCCACCACCAAGCGCCACCCGTTCGTGATGCGATACCGCACCGGGGTCCGGCGCGACGGCACGATCGTCGCCCAGGACGTCGACATCGTCGGCGACGCCGGCGCCTACCCCTACCTGAGCGCGCGGGTGCTGTTCGCCGCCTGCGTCTGCGCCTCCGGCCCCTACCGGGTGCCAATGGTCCGCCACCGGGCCCGCGCGGTCTTCACCAACACCCCGCCGACCAGCGCCTTCCGCGGTTTCGGCGCGATGCAGGTGACCTTCGCCTACGAGCAGCAGCTGGACCGGGTCGCGGCGGCGCTCGGCTTGGACCCGGTCGCGGTGCGGGAGCGCAACTTCCTCGCCAAGGGCGACGCCATCCCGACCGGCGAGCGGCTCGACACCGCGGTCGCGGTGGGGGAGTGCGTGCGCCGCGCCCTCGACGCCCTCGGCGAGCCGCCGCGGCCGAGCGGCCCGGGGCGGCGGGTCGGGCGGGGGTTCGCCGCCAACATGCAGCCCTACGGCCGCACCATGTGGTTCCGCGACCGTGCCGCCTGCTGGCTCAGCCTGGAGGCGGACGGCAGCCTGCAGCTCCGCAGCGGCGTCACCGATCTCGGCGGCGGCCAGGCGGCCTCGCTGGCGCAGATCGTCTCCGAGATCCTCGGCGTTCCCCTCGGCGAGATCGGGGTGCACATCGGCGACACCGCCCTGACCCCCCCGGCCGGCGGGACCTTCGCGACCCGCCAGCTCTACATGTCCGGCAACGCTGCCCTCGCCGCCGCCCGCGAGCTGCGCGCCCGGCTGCTGCCGGTCGCCGCCGCGCTGCTCGGCACCGCCGAGGACGACCTGGTCTTCGAAGACGGCATGGTCCGGCCCCCCGGTGGATCAAGGGGCCTGCGCCTGGCCGAGCTGGCCGCCGCCTGCCACCAGCGCGGGGTGCCGACCTCGCATCTCGGCACCTGGTACGCCCCGACCGGAGCCTTCGATCCGGCCAGCGGCCAGGGCTCCAGCTTTCCCGACTACACCTTCGGTGCCCATGCCGCCGACGTGGAGGTCGACCTGGAGACCGGGCAGACGAGAGTGCTCAGCTACGCCGCCGCCCACGACGTCGGCCGCGCGATCAACCCCCTGCGGGTCGAGGGCCAGATCCAGGGCGGCGCCTACCAGGGCATCGGCTACGCCCTCGGCGAGGAGATCGTGCTGGCCGACGGCAACGCCACCTCGACCCTGCTGGCCAACTACCTCATGCCGAACGCGGTCGACCTCCCCGACGTCCGCGTGGTCGTCCTCGAAAGCGGCGAGGGCAAGGGCCCCTTCGGCGCCCGCGGCATCGGCGAGCCCTCGATCGCAAATGCCGCCGCCACCATCGCCAACGCCGTCGCCGCCGCCACCGGCGCCCGCGTCACCCAGCTCCCCATCACCCCGGAGCGCCTCCTCGGCGCCCTCGACGCGCTTGCTGTGGAGACGGATACGGTGGAGGGCGGACCGCATGCATCCTGACCGATCGCGCCGCGAGGTCGTCCTCAACCGGGCGGCCCGGGAGCTGCCGCCAGGGCCGCCGCGGCCGCTGTCGTGGGCGCCGGTGGCATTGCATCAGCGGCTCCCCGGCTACGCGGTCACGCCGCTGCGGGAGGTCCCCGCGCTGGCGCGGGCGTGCGGAGTCGGCCGGGTCTTCGTCAAGGACGAGTCCGCCCGGCTCGGCCTCCCCTCCTTCAAGATGCTCGGCGCGAGCTGGGCGACCTACCGGGCGGTCGCCGCCCGCCTCGCCGCCCGCCTCGGCGGGCCCGTGGACGGCCTCGATCGCCTGGACCAGCCACGGCCGTGGACGAGCCTGGGCGAGCTGGGCGAGCGGCTCCGCCCGCTCGGGCCGCTGACGCTCGTGGCCGCCACCGACGGCAACCATGGCCGCGCCGTCGCCCGGATGGCCGCCCTGCTCGGCTACGGCGCCGAGATCTACCTGCCGGCCGGCACCGCCAGCGCGCGGATCGCCGCGATCGAGGGGGAGGGAGCACAGGTCGCCGTGGTCGGCGGAACCTACGACGACGCGGTCGCCACCGCCATCGCCGCCGCGACCGTGGACGAACGCCGCCTGCTGATCCAGGACACCGCCCAGTCCCCAGACAAGCAGGTCCCCGCCTGGGTGGTCGAGGGCTACGCGACCGTCTTTTTGGAGGTCGACCAGCAGGTCGCCGAACTGGACGCCGCGCCCGGCGTGGTGCTGATCCCGGTGGGGGTGGGCGCGCTCGCCGCCACCGCGGTGCGGCACTGGCGGCGGCCGGAGCTGGACGCGGCGCGGCGGCCGCGGCTGGTCGGCGTCGAGCCGCTGCGCGCCGCGTGCGTGCTGCGCTCGATCGAGGCGGGGCGCCTGGTCGCCGTCCCCGGGCCGCATGACTCGATCATGGCGGGGCTCAACTGCGGCACCCCCTCGCCGGTCGCCTGGCCCTACCTGCGCGGCGGCCTCGACGCGGTGGTGGCGGTCGCCGACGAGCGCGCCCGCCAGGCGATGCGCGACCTCGCCGCGCTGGGCATGGTCGCCGGGGAGACCGGCGCGGCGGCGCTCGCCGGGCTCGCGGAACTCGCCGGGGCCGGGGCCGGGGCCGACGAGGCCACACGGCGGGCGCTCGGCCTCGGGCCTGATGCCAGCGTGCTGCTGCTCTGCACCGAAGGCGCGACCGACCCGGACGCCTACCAGCGCATCGTCGCCGGCAAGACCAAGGCCAAGGCCAAGGCCGAGACCGAGACCGAGACCGAGACAAGGAGCTGACCGTGGCAGAGAGTCCGTATGGCGGCCCGCTGATCTCCCTCGACGGTGCGGTCGACCTGCACTGCCATCCCTACCCGGACCTGTTCCCGCGGCTCGCCGACGACCTGGACATCGCGCTGGCCGCGCGGGACGCGGGCATGAAGGCGCTGGTGCTGAAGTGCCACCACGAGAGCACCGTGTCCCGCGCCTACCTGGTCCAGCGGATGGTGCCCGGGATCCGGGTGTTCGGCGGGGTGGTGCTGAACTCCTATGTCGGCGGCGTCAACCCCGCCGCGGTCGAGGCGGCGCTGCGGCTCGGCGGCAAGGAGGTGTGGATGCCGACGGTGGACGCCGGCTACCACGCCCAGGTCCACGGCGGCACCGGCGGCTACGACAACCAGCAGGGCGGCCGCCAGGCAGGAGAGGGGATCTGGGTCACCGACCGGGAGGGCCGGCTCCGGCCAGAGGTCGCCGACGTCCTCGCCCTGGTCGCCGAGCACCGCGCCATCCTCGGCACCTGCCACCTGTCCCCTGCCGAGATCGTGGCGCTGGTGCGGGAGGCGCGCGACGTCGGCGTTGAGAAGATCGTGGTCACCCACCCATTCTTCAAGGTGCCCAACCTCGACCTCGACACCCTGGAGGAGCTGGCCCGCCTGGGCGCCATGCCGGAGTTCGGCTACTGCACCATCTCGCCCGCCTGGCAGTACGCGGCGCCCGCCAAGATCGTCGCGGCGGTCCAGCGGGTCGGCGCCGAGCGCTGCCTGCTGGTGTCCGACACCGGACAACGGCACAATCCGCTCCCCTCCGAGGCGCTGCGGGTCTTCGCCCAGACGGTCTTCGAGAAGGGCCTCAGCGAGGCTGAGGTGACCACCATGACGGCCCGCAACCCGAGCGACCTGCTGGACCTGGACAGCGCCGCCCCGGCGCCCCGCCCGGTCGACCGGGCCTGGCTGGCGCGTCTCGGCGCCCACGCCGACCCGTGCGTGGAGGCCGCCGGGGAGGCCGACGGGGAGCCGGCGCAGCGGCGTTAGGGCCTCAGGCGCTCTCGGGCCGCCGCCGCATGCAGTAGTAGGCGGGCGCGAGGAAGCTCCGGGGAGCCACGTCGCCTTCCACGAAGCGGGCCTGGACCCCGGCGGCGCTCCTCAATCAGGAACAGGACGAGCCGAACGCTCAGGGTGAGTGATCACTACGTTATGTGAAGTTGGCAAAATCGTTACATAGCAGTAGTGTCCCGCCCCATGAACACATCTGGGACGTACCAGATTGGCCCCCATAACGGGCGCCTGCTGATCCGCACCTTCCGTGAGGGTGTCGCCTCCATGGTTGGGCACGACCTCGTCATCGAGGCGACCAGCTGGCGGGGAACCGTCACCGTCCCGGAAGGCGGACAGCCGCACATCGCCGTCGAGGTGGACGTGCGCTCCCTGGAGATCCGCGAGGGCCTCAGGGGCGCGAAGCCGCTCAGCGACAAGGACGTGCGGGACATCAAGGAGACCATGGCCGACCTGCTTGGGGCCGAATACCATCCGCTGGTCTCCTACGTGTCCAACTCGGTCCAGGTCATGGGCAGCAGCGCCACGGCCGACGGCCAGTTCACCCTGCTCGGCATCACCCAGCCGCTGCGCCTCGCGCTCCAGGTGCAGGACGGCGTGGTCACCGCGACCACGACCGTCCAGCAGAGCCTCTGGGGCATCAAGCCGTTCAAGGCGTTCATGGGTGCCCTCAAGGTCCGCGACGACGTCGAGGTCGAAGCGACCGTGAGGCTCGGGTAGGGACCCCCCCAGACGTCCCGTCCGGACGGGAGCCATCCCCCAGGCTCCCGTCCGCTGTTTTCCCTCCTGGTTTCCGCTGGGGACGGGCGGGTAGCCGCCAAGACGAGCGACCACACACCCAACTCAGGAGGAGTGGTGGTCATGAGCCTTGGTATCGGTCTCTTCCTGCTGATCGTGGGGGCCATCCTGACCTTCGCGGTCAATGTCACCGCCAGCGGGTTCAACATCCACACCGTCGGCCTCATCCTGATGGCGGGCGGCGCCCTCGGCATCCTGCTCTGGATGGCCTTCTGGAGCAGCTTCGCCCCGATGAGCCGCCGCCCTCCGCCGCCCCTCGGCGACCGCGACTCCTACACCGAACGCCGCGTCGAGCGGATCGAGCGGGACCGCTACTGAGCCCGCCGGTCGCCGTCGCCCAGCCTGCCCATCAGCCGGAGGGCTTGCGGCCGACCCCGCCGTACATCCCGCCCCGGAGCTGGGCGGGCTGGCCCCGCGGCCGCCACCGCTGGATCGGGACCAGGCCGGGTTCGACCAGGTCGAGGCCGTCGAAGAAGCGGCCGATCTCGGCGCCGCCGCGGGGGATCAGCCGGGCCGCCGCCCGGTCGTAGACTCGCGCGGCCCGCTCGGTGGTCTCCGGGCTGAAGTCGGCGGTCACGTGCGAGATCGCGAGGAAGCTCCCCGGGCTCATCGCCTTCCGGAACGCCGCCACGATCCTCGCCGGGTCCTCGTCGTCGCTGACGAAGTGCAGGATGGCCAGCAGCAGCACCGCGAACGGCTCGCCGAAGTCGATCGCCTGCCGCACCTCGGGATGGTCGAGGATCGTCTCGGGCTCGCGCAGGTCGGCCAGGATGATGCTGGTGGTCTCGCCGGCCAGCAGCGCGTTGGCGTGGACGTGGACGATCGGGTCGTTGTCCACGTAGACCACCCGCGCGTCCGGCACGACCGCCTGCGCGACCTCGTGGACGTTCCCCTGGGTCGGGATGCCGGTGCCGATGTCGAGGAACTGGCGGATCCCCGCCTCCCGGGCCAGGAAGCTGACCACCCGGCGCAGGTACGCCCGGTTCTCGCGGACCCCCTCGCGCACCTCCGGCCAGGCGGTCAGGACCTCGTCGCCCGCCTCCCGGTCGGCCGGGAAGTTGTCCTTGCCGCCGAGGAAGTAGTCATACATCCGCGCCGGATGCGGCCGGCTCGTATCAAGGAACGGATGCTCCCGGCTCTGGCCCTGGTTGCTCATGACGCCGCCTCCGTCCGGCCCGCGGCGTCACCCCCGGACGCCCGGTTCCGCCGGAGGCGTCACCTTACAACAAGCCGGCGAGCCGGTTCTGGTGCTGGTGCGGCCGGCCCTTGTTCTTCCCCTCGCCCACCTCGGGGGCGAGGCCCTGCCCCTGGCGAGCCCGCGATGGGGGGCGGGCGGCGGCCGGGTCGCTGCGGGCGCCGGCGCTCGTGTCACGCGGGACGAAGTCCCTGGTGGCGAAGGTCGGCAGGAACTTCGGCACGCGCCGGGCCCTGGTGCCCTGCTCGAAGCCGTAGGCGAGCTTGATCAGCGCCGGCTCGCCCCACCTCGGGCCGATGAAGCTGATTCCCACCGGCAGCTCGAACGAGAACCCGGCGGGCACGGTGATGCTCGGGTAGCCCGCCACCGCCGCCGGCGTCGAGCTGGCGGTCAGGAAGTGGTCGCCGTTGACCAGATCGGTGGTCCAGGAAGGACCGCCGGTCAGGCTCACGATCGCGTCCAGGTCGAACCTGGCCAGGGTCTGGTTGATCCCGTCCTGCGCCAGCTTCTTCGAGGTGGCCAGGGCCTGCAGATAGGTGGGGTCAGAGAGGTTGGTGGTCGCCTCAGCGAGCAGGAAGATCTCCTGCCCGAACCATCGCAGCTCCTGGCCGGCGTGGGCGTTGTTGAAGGCGATCAGGTCGGCGAGGGTGCGCATCGAGGTGCCGGACAGCTCCGACAGGTACCTGACGATGTCCGCTTTGAACTCGAACAGCAGCACGGTGAACTCGGGCCCGCCGATGTCGGCCACATTCGGGATGTCGGCCGGGTCGACGATCGTGGCGCCGAGCTTGCCGAGCTGGCTGATGGCCGCCTCGGCGACGGCGTCGCCCTCCGGCGTGACGCCGAACACGCCCTCGCGCCACACCCCGATGCGGGCGCCGCGCAGCCCGTTGGGGTCCAGGAAGCGGCGGTAGTCCGTGAACGAATGGCCCCGGCTGGCGGCGGTCGCCGGGTCGCGCGGGTCCACGCCGGTCATGCCGCCGAGCACGGTGGCGGCGTCGGCCACGGTGCGGCAGATCGGCCCGGTGACGTCCTGGCTGTGCGCCAGCGGCACCACCCCGGCGCGGCTGGTGAGCCCGAGGGTCGGCTTGATCCCGACGACCCCGCAGGTCGCCGACGGGCAGACGATCGACCCGTCGGTCTCGGTCCCGAGCGTCCCGGCGGCCAGGCTGGCCGAGGCGGCGATCCCCGACCCGGAGCTGGACCCGCACGGGTTGTGGTCCAGCACATAGGGGTTGAGGCACTGGCCGGCACGGCCCGACCAGCCGCTCGACGACTGCAGCGAGCGGAAGTTGGCCCATTCCGACAGGTTCGCCTTGCCGAGGATCACCGCTCCCGCCGCGCGCAGCTGCCGCACCACGAAGGCGTCCCGGGGGACCGTCGACCCGACCAGCGCGAGGGAGCCGGCCGCCGTCTGCGTGCGGTCGTCGGTGGCGTAGTTGTCCTTCACCAGGACGGGGATGCCGTGCAGCGGGCCGCGCGCGCCGTGCTGGCGGCGCTCCTGGTCGAGCGTCCCTGCGATGGCGAGCGCGTCCGGGTTCACCTCGATCACCGAGTTGAGCCGGATCCCGGCGAGATCGATCCGCGCGATCCGCTGGAGATACGATTCCGTGAGGCGGCGGGAGGTGAGCCGCCCTGCCTCCATCGCCGCCTGGAGCTGCGCGATGGTCGCCTCCTCGAACTCGAACTCCGCGGACGGCAGACCTGGAGCCGCCGCGGCGAGCGCGCCGGTAGCTGCGGTGTAGCCGAGAAAGTGCCGGCGGCTGACCTGACCCATTGTTGGCTCCCTTCGCCCGGCAATCTGACCGTTTGCGGCATCACACCCTAAAGAAGCGAGAAAGGCAAGATGAGGGAAACGTCTGCTCGCTTCGGTCGCGCGAAGATCCGGGCGGCCCGACCAGCCCCGGGAATCGCCTCCGCTCCAGGCCGGTCAGGAGCGCCGCAGCTCCGCCCGGGCCCGCTGGATGTCACGCTGGTGTTTGAGCAGCAGGTGGAGGGTATCGTCCACCACCGCCGGCTCCAGCGAGTCCGCCCCGAGGTGGAGCAGCGTGCGTGCCCAGTCGATGGTCTCCGAGATCGACGGTGGCTTTTTGAGATCCAGCTGGCGCACCCTGCGGACCATCCGCGCGATCTGGGTGGCGAGCTGGTCGTCGATCGCGGGCACCCGGACACGCACGATCTCACGCTCGCGCTCCACACTCGGATAGTCGATGTGGAGGTAGAGGCAGCGCCGCCGCAGCGCCTCTGACAGCTCCCGGGTGGCATTGGAGGTCAGCACGATCAGCGGCCGCTGGCGCCCGGTGATCGTGCCCAGCTCCGGGATCGACACCTGGAAGTCGGAGAGGACCTCCAGCAGCAGCGCCTCGGTCTCGACCTCGACCCGGTCGACCTCGTCGATCAGCAGTACCACCGGGTCGGTGGCGCGGATCGCCTCCAGCAGCGGCCGGGTCAGCAGGAACGGCTCGGAGAAGAGGTCGTCCTCCAGGTTGTCCCAGCTCGCCTCGTGGGCCTGGTCGGCCTGGATGCGCAGCAGCTGCTTCTTGTAGTTCCACTCGTAGAGGGCCTTCGACTCGTCCAGCCCCTCGTAGCACTGCAGCCGGATGAGCCGCGCGCCGGTCGCGGCGGCGAGCGCCTTGGCCAGCTCGGTCTTGCCGACGCCGGCGGGGCCCTCGGCCAGGATCGGCTTCTCCAGCCGGTCGGCCAGGAACACCACCCCGGCGATCATCGGATTGGGGAGGTAGCCGGCGGCGGCGAGCCGCGCCTCGACCTCGGCGGTGTCCGCGAACCTGAAGGCCACCAGCCGACCTGATCAGAAATCGATCGGGTTGGTGGGCAGCTTCCCGCTGGAGATCAGCGCCGGCAGCTCGGCGTCGCCGTTCTCCCAGACCAGCAGCATCGACCGTTTTGGCGCGTAGCCCTGGTGGCGGATGTCGGCCGGCATCGCGGCGACGTCGCCGGGCTTCATCAGCACCTTGGAGCGGATCTGGCCGCTGTCGCGGTCCTCGACCTCCCAGTAGATCTCGTCGGAGAGCTGCACGAACCACTCGACCCGGTCGTTGCCGTGGATGATCGGCAGGATGTACTCCTCGGTCGTCGGGCAGAACAGGCTGTCCTTGCAGACCGAGACCACCGACGGGTTCCAGGTCACGTCCGAGCGCGACAGGTACTTGAAGAGGTTGAAGGCGCGGACCTCCTCCTCGTACCCGGGCGCCGGGCGCAGCTCCGGCTCGTCCTGGGGCACGTCGGTGAACTGCCGGTTGACCGGGAAGCCGCTCTCGTCGGAGCGCAGCGGCTCGTCGCCGGGGGCGTTCACCATGCGCTGGGCGGTGACCCGGTGGCGGGTGACGGCCCTGGTGTTGTTGCCATGCTTGGGGCCGAAGGCGCTGCCGGTCTCGTCGGGGCTGGCGAAGGGGTCGAAGCCCTCGTTGGTCCAGTCGTCCAGCATCGCCTTGAAGGTCTCGCGGATGATCGGCGTCGCCAGGTTCTCCAGGTGGTCCAGTTCGGCCTTGCGGTAGCCGTCGTTGTAGCGGCCGGCGAACAGGTCCACGGTGCCATAGTGGTTGACGGTGCCGATCACCCCGTCGAAGTTGACGATGCCGTAGAAGAAGTCCCAGGCCACGTCGCGCTGCAGCGCCTTGAGGAAGGCGTCGGCGCTCATCACGTGGCTGCCAGTGGGCCAGTCGATGTAGGCGAAGTAGTCGTCACGGCGGAACCTGAACTCGCCGAGCTGAAAGCCTCGGTAGCCGGCCTCGTTGGGCTCGCTGGCCTGGATCTCGACGGTAGGCTCGGTCTCGAGCGTCGCCATAGGTGCTACCTCCCGCTTTCCCTTCGAGCTACGGGGTTACCTGGCAGATGTCGGCCCACCGGTAGAGCGTGTCCCGGCCGGCGATGGTCTGGAGGAGGATCACGCCCGGGTGGTCGGCGTGGAAGCGGTAGGCGGCGCCGACGGGGAGCAGGGCCATGTGGCCCCGGCGGGCGACGATCTCGCCCATGGCGGGGCCGCCGGGCTCGCCCTCCAGCGCGACCGAGCCGTCCACCTCGGGGTCGGGCTGCTGGCCGTCGCCGAGCTTGGCCAGCTCGACGTGGACCTCGCCGTCCATGACCAGCGCGAACTCGTCGTGGGAGCAGGTGCGCCAGCCGGAGGTGCCCTCGGCGCGGATCGCCTCCAGCACGTACTGGCGGTTCATGCCGACCGCCACCTTCTCGTACGGCTTGGAGCGGGTGGCGACCTCGTAGATGTTCGAGAAGGCGTAGTGCCTGGGATCGTCGTCGACGATCTCGACGTGGCCCTTCTCGTAGTTGTCCAGGGAGCCGAACTTGGTGGTGAAACGGGACAAGCCGACCACTCCCTTCTGGCCTGCCATCGCCAGCTCTGCCTGCGGCATGCTAGTGTGCGCGATGCGAACGTTTGTACGTCTATGCGCACAGTTGCAGATTCTCAGCGGGGGAGGGAGCGGTGTCAACCAGAGCGGACCGGGATTTCGTGCAGTCCCTCGAACGGGGCCTCGCGGTCCTGCAGGTGTTCTCCCGGGAGCGCCCGTCGGTCTCGCTGAGCGAGGCGGCGGAGCTGACCGGCCTCACCCGGGCGACCGCCCGCCGCATCCTGCTCACCCTGGAGCGTCTCGGCTACGTCCGCGCCGAGGGCCGCCAGTTCAGGCCCACCCCCCGGGTGCTCGCTATCGGCTACGCCTACCTGTCGTCGCTGGACCTGTGGCAGGCCGCCCACCCCTTCATGGCCGAGCTGGCCGACCTCACCCAGGAGTCCTGCTCCGCCAGCCAGCTCGACGGCAACGAGGTGGTCTACGTCGCCCGGGTCCCCTCCAGCCGGGTCATGAGCGTCAACCTGAACGTCGGCGCCCGCGTCCCCGCCTACCCCACCTCGATGGGCCGCGTCCTGCTCGGCGGCCTCGGCCCCGCCGCCCTCGACCGCTACTTCGCCGAGGTCGAGCCGCGCCCCCTCACCCCCAACACCGTCACCGACGAAGCCCGCCTCCGCCAGATCGTCGCCGAATGCCACACCCAGGGCTGGTCCCTGGTCGACGAGGAGCTCGAAGCCGGCCTCCGCTCCATCGCCGCCCCCATCCACGACCACTCCGGCCGCATCCTCGCCGCCCTCACCATCTGCGGCCACGCCGGCCGCGTCACCCCCGCCCAACTGCGCGACGAGTTCCTCCCCCACCTCCTCGAAGCCGCCAAGCAGATCAGCGACCAGGTCCGCCGCCGCTGAGACCAGTGCTCGCGGAGCCCGATGGGAACCGCGGTCGGCCGCCCCAGCCCGCAGGCGGCGGGGGAGCGGGGGAGCGGGGGGCGCCCGGGAGGAGCTTGTCGACGGTGCCGATGGTCATCGCGGTGATCTGGGCGATGACGTCGTGGACGTCGGGGGTGTTGGGCAGGAGGCAGCGCAGGTCGGTGACCCCGGCGTGAGCGAGGGTGATGACCCGGTCGTGGCACTGCTCCAGGGTGCCGAAGACGGCGGCCTCGGCCGGGTCGCCGAGCGCGGCGAAGGCGGGGTCCGCCTCCCAGCGGGCCCAGGCTTCGGCGATGGTGCGGCCGACGGAGACCGGCAGGCGCGCGGCGATGCCGAGGGTGGCGGGGTCTCGGCCGGCGGCGGCGCAGGCACGGCGCACGGCCGAGGCAGCCTCAGCGACCCGGTCGACTGGACCGGCAGGCAGCAGCAAGTCGTCGGCGACGGTGAGCCATCGCGCCAGGGCAGCCGGGTCAGCGGGCTCGGCCTCCACCGAGAATGTCAGGTCCGTGTGGAAGGCAGACCTCGCGATCGGTGCCGGGCGTCCTCGGAGTGACAGTTCGGCCCGATCGCCGCAGGCAGCGACCAGGGAGGTGGCCAGGGCTTCCAGGGCCGCCCCGGAACCCTCGGATCCTTCGGATCCGGGAGGGAGGGCGGCGTGGAGGCCCAGGCGGATCCGGTCGGTCGCCGCGGCCACGGACTCCAGGACCCCACGCGCTTCTGTGGGGTCGCCGGGCTCGATCCAGATGGCGCCGATGCCGGCGCGGCCGCACATGCGGTCGCACATGCGGGCGAGCTGGAGGAGCCGCTCGGGCGAGTTCTGGTGGGTGAGGACCACGCTGAGGCGGACGAGACGGCCGGGAGGTGGCAGAGTGGGACGGAAGGGGTCCACGGGCCGTTGACATCCGATGCGCGAAGCGAACAGAAGTTCGCGT
>DASWDC010000021.1:0-1712 GCA_036395655.1 Actinomycetota bacterium
TGCGGGCAGGGCCCCGACGAGCGCTCCGCGCTGGCCGCGCTGGCCGGGTCAGGCGGCCTCGACCGGGACGCGATGGTGGTGGCCGAGCGGATCGAGGGCGTCGAGGCCGCCTTCCAGCGAGACCGCCGCCCCGCCGCCCCGGAGGAGACGGCCCGCACGATCGAGATCCTGAAGGCGGCGCGGGAGGACACGATCAGGCTGGTCCGCTCGGCCACCGTCGCGGAGCTGGACTGGCGCGACCCCGCCGCCGCGTCCGAGCGGGCGCCGCTGGCTGGGACCGGGCCCAGCTGGCAGACCCTCCGCCAGGCGGCCTGGCATCTCTGCGACACCGAGTCCCGCGTCTACCTCGCCGCCCTCGGCGAGGCACCCCCGCGCCGCAGCCTCGACCTGCTCACCGAGCTGGAGCGCTCCCACCAGCACGTGCTGACCACGCTCGCGTGCCTGCGCCGGGGCCGCTCCCGTAGCCTGGGCACCGAGACCTGGACCACCGTGAAGGTCCTGCGCCGCCTCGCCTGGCACGAACGCGCCGAGCTGATCCCGATGCACAACCTGCTGGCCCGGGCGCGGACAGCGGCCCTCAACTACTGAAAGCGGGCCCCGGCCACAGGCGCCGGAGCCCGCTCCCTGATGATCGGGTGTGGGTTGTTCGTTGTTACATGCCCATGCCGTGGTTGTGGCCACCGCCGGCGCCGCCGTCAGCCTTCTCCTCCGGCTTGTCCACCACGAGCACCTCGGTGGTGAGCAGGAGTGCGGCGATCGAGGCGGCGTTCTGCACCGCGGAGCGGGTCACCTTGGCTGGGTCGATGATGCCTTCCTTGACGAGGTCGACGTACTCGCCGGTGGCCGCGTTGAGGCCATGGGCGCCGTCCAGGTCGCGGACTCGGGCGACCGCCACCGCGCCTTCGAGGCCGGCGTTGCTGGCGATCCAGTAGAGCGGCAGCTCCAGCGACTTGCGCACGATCTGCACGCCGGTCGCCTCGTCGCCGGTCAGGTCCAGCTTGGCCAGCGCGTCCTGCGCCCGCAGCAGCGCCACGCCGCCGCCGGGGACGATGCCCTCCTCGACCGCGGCGCGCGTGGCCGAGAGGGCGTCCTCGATGCGGTGCTTCTTCTCCTTCAGCTCGACCTCGGTGGCCGCGCCGACCTTGACCACGGCGACACCGCCGGACAGCTTGGCCTGGCGCTCCTGGAGCTTCTCGCGGTCCCAGTCGGAGTCGGTCCGCTCGATCTCGGTCTTGATCTGGGCGATGCGGCCCTTGATGTCCTGCTCGGTGCCGGCGCCCTCGACGATGGTGGTCTCGTCCTTGGTGATGACCACGCGGCGGGCGCGGCCGAGCAGGTCGAGGGTGGCGTTCTCGAGCTTGAGGCCGACCTCCTCGCTGATGACCTCGCCGCCGGTGAGGACGGCGATGTCGGCGAGCATCGCCTTGCGGCGGTCGCCGAAGCCGGGGGCCTTGACCGCGACCGACTTGAAGGTGCCGCGGATCTTGTTGACCACCAGGGTGGCCAGCGCCTCGCCGTCGACGTCCTCGGAGATGATCACCAGCGGGCGGCCCGCCTGGACGACCTTCTCAAGGACTGGCAGCAGCACCTGCGCGGAGGAGACCTTCTGGTTGGCGATCAGGATGTAGGGGTCCTCGAAGACCGCCTCCATCCGCTCGGGGTCGGTGACGAAGTAGGGCGAGATGTAGCCCTTGTCGAACTGCATGCCCTCG
>DASWDC010000022.1:0-2840 GCA_036395655.1 Actinomycetota bacterium
ATCGGCGCCTCCGAAGGGGCCAAGGCGTCGCTGATCGCCGCCCCGCAGATCCGCCCGGCGGTCGCCGGGGTGGTCAGCCTCTCGGCGGAACGCACCGAACGCGGCGTCGACGTGCTGCCCTGGGCCGCCCGGCTGCGCAGCCCGGTGCTGTTCTTCACCGCCAAAGACGACTCGTTCTCCGCCGAGCCGACCCCACAGCTCTACCGGGCCGCCACCAAGGCGGCCTCGCGGCAGCTGGTCACCCTGCCAGGGTCCGCCCACGGCACCGACCTGCTCGCCAGCCCGACCGGCCCCAAGGTCCAAACCATGATCCTCGATTTCCTGCGGAGGTACGGCCATGCGGGTTGAGCGCGAGCAGCCACCAGTCCAGCGGCGCCACCTGCGCCTGCGCCCGCGGCCAGACCCGGGCCATGGCCTGCGCGCGCGGCCTGGCGGGCGTGTCCACGTGGCCACGGCGGCGGTTGCGGCGGTGGCGCTGCTGGGCGCGTGTTCCAGCTCCGGATCAGGCTCCGGTTCCAAGTCCGGCGCGGGCGCGGCCACCACGACCAGCGCCCAAGCCCAGGCCACCGCCACGACCCGGGAGGCGCTCAAGCCGCTGGTCCAGCCGAGCAGCCGCTGCGGCGGGCCGAGCGCCAAGGCGACCCTGGTGCGCTTCAAGGCGAGCGACGGGACCAGCCTCGACGGGGTCATGGTCGGCAGCGGTGCGACGGGGGTGGTGCTGGTCCACGAGTACCCCGCCGACCTGTGCGGCTTCTGGCCGTTCGCGGTCTACCTGAGCCACAAGGGGATCCGCGCGTTCGCCATCGACCTGCGCTGCTTCGGCCTGTCGGCCTGCCCCGGCGGCGACGCGCGCCTGCGGGTGCTCGACGACGTCGCCGCCGCCGTCGCCGAGCTGCACCGCCGCGGCGTCACCCGGGTCGCCCTGGCCGGCGCGTCCATGGGCGCCGCCGCCGTGCTGATCGCCGGGACCACCGTGCGCCCACCGGTCGCGGCGGTGGCCGAACTGTCCGGCGAGGCCAACCCCACCGGCCTGGTCGGCGGCATCCCGCTCGACGCCGGCGCGGTGGTCAAGCGGCTCGACGTGCCGTCAATGTTCGTGGTCGCCACCAATGACGGCTACGCCCCGGTCGACGAGACCCGCGCCATGTACAAGGCCGCCAAGACCCACGACAAGCAGCTCGTGGTGCTCTCCGGGAGCTACGACACCGAGCACGGCTGGAACCTGCTCTCCAACGACCCCACCGGCGTGCGGTTCACCCCCGTCGCCGCCCAGGTCGCCACCTTCCTCGGCGCCCACCTCAACGGCTGAGGCTGGACCGAGAAATTCCCTTGCCACAAGCGGCCGGCTGGCGCATAGTGGTCGGCCTTGTGCCGCCAGCCGCTGGCGCTCCATCCGATGACACTCCAATGACATCAAGCCTGAGCGAACACGTCCCCGCACGGGACCCCGAAGACGACGTCGATCCCGAGCTCCGCGCCGAGCGCGGCGTCTTGGCGCACGCGCGGCGCTGCCTGGAGGCGATGCGGCGCCGCGCCGAGTCGCTGCGGGTCGCCGGGGGCGACTGGACCTCGGAGGAGGCGCTGCAGTGGAGCCTCCAGCAGCGCGTCGCCTCGCTCGCCGACGACGGCCGCACCGCGCTGTTCTTCGGCCGCGTCGACTACGACGATCGCGTCGGCGAGGGCGAGGGCGCCGTCGAGGACCCCGGCCTGGCCGGGGCGCGGTTCTACCTCGGCCGCCGGCACGTGATAGACGACCAGGGCGACCCGGTGGTGATCGACTGGCGCGCCGCCCTCGCCCATCCCTTCTACCGGGCAAGCCCGCGCCGCCGCTATGGCGTGCGGCGGCGCCGCCGCTACGGCTGGCGCGAGGGGGTCCTCACCGGCTTCCAGGACGAGCGCCTCGACCATCCCGAGGACGAGGAGATCGGCGCGCGGGCGCTGCGCGAGGAGATCGAGCGGCCCCGCGTCGGCCCGATGCGCGACATCGTCGCCACCATCCAGCCCGAGCAGGACGACCTGATCCGCGCCCCGCTCAGCCACACCATCTGCATCCAGGGCGGCCCCGGCACCGGCAAGACCGCCGTGGCGCTGCACCGGGTCGCGTTCCTGCTCTACGAGCACCGCGAGCGGCTGGAACGCGACGGCGTGCTGGTGGTCGGGCCGAGCAGCGCCTACCTCGCCTTCATCAGCGACGTGCTGCCCGGCCTCGGCGAGGTCCGCGTCGCCCAGGTGTCCTTGGAGCAGCTCGTGCCCGGGGTCGAGCCGGGCGGCGCCGACCCGCCTGCGACCGCCACGCTGAAGGGCGACGCCCGCATGGCCGAGGTGGTGCGCCGCGCCGTCTTCCGCCACCTGCGCTGGCCGGCCGAGCCGCTGCGCCTGCGCCACGGCAGCCGCGCCGTGGAGGTCCCGCCGGGGGTGCTGCGCAGCGAGATCGCCACGCTGCTGCAACGGGGGTGCGCTGGGCCTCCGGCCGCGACCATCTGCGCCGCTTCCTGGTCGAATACTGCCACCGGCAGCTGGAGGCGACCGACGGCCTCACCGCCTTCGACAGCGCCCGCGACGTGGAGCACGCCCTGGCCAGGACCGGGGAGCTGCGCCGCTTCCTCGACCGCAGCTGGCCGGCGCTGGATCCCGCCAAGGTGGTCTACGGGCTGCTCACCGACGGCGAGGTCCTGGCCGGCGCCGCCGACGGGATCCTCGACGAGGGCGAGCGGCAGATCCTCCCCTGGCGGAAGCGGCCGCGTGGCGGCTGGAAGGGGGCGCTCTGGTCGGCCGCGGACGCCTTCCTGATCGACGAGGCCGCCGACGTGATCAGTGGCACCCGCACCTACGGCCACGTG
>DASWDC010000023.1:0-7126 GCA_036395655.1 Actinomycetota bacterium
TCCCGTGAGCTACCTGGCCTTGACGTGTCGCTGCGTGGTGCGGTGTCGATTGCCCGCCGGCTGCAGGACCCGCTCGCGGAACTCGTCAAGATCGAGCCCAAGTCGATCGGCGTCGGTCAGTACCAGCACGATCTGTCCGAGACCAGGCTGTCGCACTCGCTGGACGCGGTGGTCGAGGACTGCGTGAATGCGGTCGGGGTCGACGTCAACACCGCATCGGCGCCGCTGCTCGCCCGCGTCTCAGGCATCAGCGACGGGCTGGCGGCGGGAATCGTCGCGCACCGGGATGCGGCCGGAAGGTTCCGCTCTCGGCGGGCGCTCAAGGCCGTCCCCCGCCTCGGCCCGAAGGCGTTCGAGCAGTGCGCGGGCTTCCTGCGCATCCGCGGCGGCGACGACCCCCTCGACGCCTCCGCGGTCCACCCGGAGGCCTACCCGGTGGTGCGGAGCATCCTGACGGCGACCACCGGGGACATCGGCACGCTGATCGGCAACCACAAGACGCTCCGCGCCCTCAGGCCGAACGACTTCGTCACCGACGCCTTCGGCCTGCCGACCGTCACCGACATCCTCGCCGAACTGGAGAAGCCGGGCCGCGACCCGCGCCCCGCCTTCAAGACCGCCACCTTCGCCGAGGGCGTCGAGACCCTGGCGGACCTCCGCGCGGGGATGCTGCTGGAGGGCGTGGTCACCAACGTGGCCGCCTTCGGCGCGTTCGTCGACGTCGGCGTGCACCAGGACGGCCTGGTCCACATCTCGGCGATGTCCAACCGGTTCGTGTCCGACCCCCGCGAGATCGTCAAGCCCGGCGACGTGGTGCGGGTGAAGGTCCTGGACGTCGACATCCCCCGCAAGCGCATCGCCCTCACCCTCCGCCTGGACGACGAGGCCGCCGCTGCCAAACCCGCCGGCCAGCGATCGCCGCAGGGACCGCGGCAGGGGCAGGGACAGCGGCAGGGACAGGGGTCCCGAGGCAGCGGCGGCACGCCTGGCGGCGGCACGCCTGGCGGCGGTGCGGCGGGCGGCGGTGCGGCGGGCGCACGGCCAGAGCGGCAGGGGCGACCACGGGGCCGGGGCGGCTCGCCCTCCACGCCCTCCATGCCGGACACGGCGCTCGCCGACGCGCTGCGCCGCGCCGGCTACGGCAAGGACAAGAAGCCCTGATCGCCCTCGACCTGTACCGCGGGTTCACACCCCGAGGTAGGCGGCGCGGACGTCGGGATTGTCGAGCAGCGTGGCGGCGTCACCCTGGAGGGTGACGCGGCCGGTCTCGATCACATAGGCGCGGTCGGCGACCTCCAGCGCCTGCCGGACGTTCTGCTCGACCAGCAGGATGGTCAGGCCTTCCTGGTGGAGGCGGCGGATGGTGGCGAACACCTGGCGGACGACGACCGGGGCCAGGCCGAGGCTCGGTTCGTCCAGCATGAGCAGGCGCGGGCGGGTCATCAGCGCCCGGCCGATGGCGACCATCTGCTGCTCGCCGCCGGACATGCTGCCGACCACCTGGGCCGAGCGCTCCGCGAGCTGGGGGAACAGCGCGTGGACGCGCTCCAGCGAGTCGGCCTGGTGGCGGCGGGCCGCTTTGGCCCAGGCGCCGAGCTCCAGGTTCTCGCGGACGGTGAGCTGCGGCCACAGCTCCCGGCCCTCGGGCACCAGGGCGATGCCCAGCTCCGCGCGGCGGTGGCCGGGCAGGCCGCCGAGGGGCTGGCCCTCGAAGGCGAGGGTCCCCCGCGCCGCCGGGAGCAGCCCGCAGATCGCCCGCAGGGTGGTGGTCTTGCCGGCGCCGTTGGAGCCGACCAGGGTCACGATCTCCCCGGCGCGGACCTGGAGGCTGAGCTGGTCGAGCGCCTGGGCGTCGCCGTAGAAGACGTCGAGGGCGCTGACCTCAAGCATGGCGGGGTCCGTCGTCCTCGTGGCCGAGGTAGGCCTCGATCACGGCGGGGTCGTTGGCGACCTCGGCGGGCTTGCCCTCGGCGATCTTGCGGCCGTGGTCGAGGACCATGACGCGGTCGGACACGTTCATCACCGCCTGCATCACGTGCTCGATCATGATGATGGCGACGCCGCCTGCCCGGATCTGCCGGATCAATGCCACCAGCCGGTGGCTCTCAACGGCGTTGAGGCCGGCGACGACCTCGTCGAGCAGCAGCACCCGGGGACCGGTGGCGAGCGCGCGGGCCACCTCCAGCCGCTTGCGCCCCGCGAGCGTGAGCGTGGCGGGGAGCTGCTGTGCCCGGTCCGCCAGGCCAATGAACTCGAGGATCTCCATCGCCCACTCCCGCGCGGCGCGCCCGCCGTGGCCGCCGGGCGGCCTCCGCCTCCGGCGGCCGTAATACCAGCCGACCAGGACGTTCTCGAGCACGGTCAGGTGCGCGAAGGGCCGCACGATCTGATGGGTGCGGGCGATGCCGAGGTGGACCGAGCGGTGTGCGGCCCGGCCGCTGACCGGCGTGCCGCCGAGCCGCACCGCGCCCCGGGTCGCGGGGATGGACCCGGCGGCGACCGCGAACAGGGTGGTCTTGCCGGCGCCGTTGGGCCCGATGAGGCCGAGGATCTCGCCCTCGTCCAGGTGGAAGTCCACCTCGTCGACCGCCTTGAGGCCGCCGAAGTAGCGGCACACCCCTTCGCCGACCAGCAGCCGGGACCCGGGCCCGGTCATGTCGCGCCGCCCGGTCCAGGTTCGGTGGTCGATGCCGACGACGCCGGGCCGGCGGCGATAGCTGGCGCCCGGCCGGCGGCGGGCCGCCAGCCGAGGCGGCGGGCGAGCCGCAGCAGCAGCCCCGACAGGCCCAGCGGCTCGAACAGGATGATCAGCACCAGCAGCAGCCCGTAGATGCCGAGGTAGAACTGGGCGTAGGAGGCGAGCAGCAGCTCCTGCACCACCACGAACACGATCGCGCCGAGGGCGGGGCCGAGGATGGTGCCGATGCCGCCGACGACGCCCATCAGCACGAAGCCGATCGAGCGGTCGAAGCTGAACAGGTCCTGCGGATCGATGAATGCCTGGTACCAGGCGTAGAACCCGCCGCAGACACCGATCACCGTGGCGGAGAGGACCAGCACCAGGTCCTGGTACAGGGTGGCGTTGACGCCGACGTCGGCGGCCGCCTCGACGTCCTCCTTGATGGCGAGCAGGCCGAGCCCGATGCGGGAGCGGCGCAGCCACCACGACAGCGCCACCACCGCCGCCAGCAGATACAGGCCATACCAGTACAGCGCGAATTTCGTCGGTCCCTGCCCGAGCGGCAGGGACAGGCCGGAGGACCCGCCGGTGAACGGGTCCCAGTAGGTCGCCACCAGGCGGGTGGCCTCGCCGACGCCGATGGTGGCGATGGAGAAGTAGGGGCCGCGCAGCCGCAGCGTCGGGTGCCCCCACAACAGGCCGTAGAGGCCGGCGGTCAGCCCGCCGGCCAGCCAGCCGGCCCAGAACGGCAGGCCGGTGGAGAGCGCGATCCGCGCCGCGACGAACCCGCCGACGCCGAACATGGCGGCGTGGCCGAAGGAGATCTGCCCGACGTAGCCGCCGAGCCAGTTCCACGCCAGCGCCGCCGCCATGTACATGAAGGTGAGGCCGATGAGGTCATGGGCGTAGTCCCCCATCGGCACCACCAGCGGCAGCGCGTACAGCACCGCCAGGGCGCCCACGAAGAGGACGAGGGTGCGGGCGGGCGCCCATGCGGGCAGCCTCCACCCGATCCGCGGTCCGCTCCTCACCAGCCGCGCCCTCATCCCAGCACCCGCTGCCCGAACAGCCCGGCGGGACGTGCCACCAGCACGACCACCAGCAGCACGAAGCCGACCGCCGCAGTGAGGTAGGACGGCACCAGGTAGATGCTGAACACCTCGGCGAACGCCAGCACCAGCGCGCCGGCGGCGATGCCGACGACGCTGCCGAGGCCGCCGAGCACGATCACCACGAAGCTTCGGAGCAGCTCCCCCGCCCCGTAGGAGGGGTTGAAGGCGAACAGGGTCGAGGCGAGCAGCCCGGCGAGCCCGGCCAGCGCGACGCCGATCCCGAAGGTCAGCGCGTAGATCCGGTCCACGTCGATGCCGACCAGGGTGCAGCTCCGCGGGTTCTGCCCAGCGGCCCGGATCGCCTTGCCGAGCAGGGTGTGCCGCAGCAGCAGGTGCAGCGCCAGCATGGCGATGACCGCGACGCCGAAGACCACCACCCGGGTCACCGCGAAGGAGTTGCCCAGGATCCGCACGGACGCCGTGGAGTACGACGTCCGCACGGCCTGGTCGTTGCCGGAGAACAGCAGGTAGGCGAGATTCCGCAGGATCAGCCACACGCCGAACAGCAGCAGCAGCGACTGCACGCCGCCCTCCGCGCCGCGTGGCAGCAGGCGCACCAGCCCCCGGTAGAGCCCGACCCCGGCGGCGAAGAACACCACCAGCACCACCGGGATGGCCAGGTAGGGATCGATGTGGAGGCGGGTGAACAGCACCCAGGTGAGGTAGGCGGCCGCCATGATCAGGCCGCCATGGGCCAGGTTGACCACCCGCAGCACGCCATAGATCAGGCCGAGGCCGTAGGCCATGGCGGCGTAGAACCCCGCCAGGAGCACCGCCGAGACCGCCAGCGCGAGGACCTCACTCACCAGGGCTCCAGGGGTTCAGTTATTTGCACGACGGGTTGGGCACGATCCCGTCGGCCTTCTTCACGTCGTTGGGGTAGATGATCGGCGAGGAGCCGTCCGGCAGGTTCTGCTGGACGACGAACTGGTAGGAGGCCTGGCCGCCCTGGGCTGCCGGGAACGACAGCGTCCCGCCGGGCAGGATCGAGGGGATCTTGAGGTTCGACAGCGCGTCGCGGACCTTGGTCTTGTCCACCGAGCCGGCCTGCGAGATCGCCGCGAACAGCGCCCGCGCCGCCTCGTAGGAGACCGCCTGGTACCACTGCGGGTCGGTGCCGTACTTCGCCTTGAACTGATCGACGAAGGTCTTGTTCAGGCCCTGGTCGCCGAGCTGGGCGTTCCACCACACCGCCGACATGATGTAGCTGACCCCTTTGGTGCCGAGCGCCTGGCGCGCGTCGGGCTCGGCGCCGCGGGCGCCGTAGGTGATCACCTTGTTGCACATCCCCGTCGAGATGTACTGGCGCTGCATGGTGAGGTAGTCCGGCAGGTGCGCGTCGGCCATGAACAGGTCCGCCTTGGCGGCCTTCACCTTGTTGAGCACGGCGGAGAAGTCCTTGCCGTCGAGCGCGAAGGATTCGTCCACCGCGATGGTGTAGCGGCCGGGGTTGGCCTTGACCCAATCCTGGATGCCCTTGCGGAAGTCCTGGCCGTGGGAGGTGTTCTCCCACACGATCGCGATCCTGGCTGGCTTGGGGAGCTTGCCGGCGTCCTGCTGGGCCTGCAGCCACCGCATCTCGGTGGTGCTGAGGTTGACGATCGAGGCCAGGGTGCCGAACACCCACGTGTAGCCCCGGTTGTAGATCGAGAGCGCGGCCCCGCCGCCGTTGACGTAGGGGATCTGGGCCTGCTCGGCGACGACGCTCTGCGCCTGGACCAACGGCGTGGTGTAGGTGCCGAGCATGAAGCTGACCTTGTCCTGCGAGATCAGCCGCTGCGCCAGGTTCACCGCCTTGGCCTGGTCGGTGGTGTCGTCGAGCAGCTTCAGCTGCACCTTCACCTTCTTGCCGCCGACGTCGATCCCGCCGGCGCGGTTGGCGAGGTCGAAGGCGAGGTCGTAGCCCTGCTTGTAGAAGCCGCCCGCTTTGGATTCGGTTCCAGTCAGCGGCAGGGTCGCGCCGACCGTAATGGTGTCGGGCACCGTGACGGCACCGGCAGCCTGCTTGCTGTGCTGCGCCGGAGCGCACCCCACAGCCACCAGCGCCCCCACAATGGGAAGCGCCACGAACCACCAGCGGCATCGCCGGATCCGGGAATCTCTCACCGCAGTCCCCTCCAGTCATGCCCAGATGGAGGCAGATGGACAGGTACGGTGAGCGGCGGCGCCCTCGCCGTGCTCGGCCTACCGCGACGGAGGACGCCATGCGGCGGCACCATCACGCTGGTCGCCCCGGTCGCCATCGCCGCCGCCATCGGCCACTCCAGTAGGCTCGGATCGTATACCGCATACGCCCATTGATGGGTAGCTTCCCGGAGAACGCGCCGCCTGTCCAGTTCCCGCCCTGGCTTCCTTCGCCGGTGTCGCGGTCAGGTCAGGCTCGCGCGGATGGCCAGGCAATCGCGTGCGGCGCGCCCGGCGAGCAGCAGCCGGGCGAGGCTGGCCGCTGCCGCCACGGCGGCCAGGACTGGGGAGAGCTTCCCCGGCACGGTGGCCAGCTGGGCCCCAAGCAGCGCGAGGCCGAGCCCGTCGGCGCCCACTGCGCCGAACCCGGCGACCGCCGCGGCGGTCGGGGCCCGGCGCGGCCTGGCGGGCAGCCAGCGGGTGAGCCGGCCGGTGGCGGCGATACCGAGCAGTGCCGCGCACCCAGTGACTCCGACAGCGGCGGCGACGAGGGGGATGCCCACGCCAAGGCCGGGTGACCGGCCGGTCCACCGCCAGGGCAGGGCGACATGGACGCCGAGGCCGAGGTGGCTGGCGGCGGCCGTGGCGATCCACAGCAGGCCGACCAGCGGGCCGGTCACCAGCAGGGTGGCCGCGACGCGTGCCTGGCTGGCGGCGATCTCGGCCTTGAACCCGGCGGCGACCCGCGTCGGGTCGCCCGACTCGCGGATTGCCGTCAGGGCGGCCTGGGCCGGCGGCAGCCCGGCGGACCGCTGCGCATCCGCCGCGTCCAGGAGCCCGGAGCGCAGCTCGGCCACGATGTCGGCATGGGCGCGGGGCGGGCCGGGCAGCCGCGCGGCGACCTGGGCGAGATAACCCTCGACCTCGACCTCGACCGCCACCGGCGCGGCGTCTGGTTGCGGCAGGTCCTGCCTGCTCATGGCGCGCCCGCCACTGGCGCTGGCGGCGCGGGTTGCAGGAGGCCGGTGACGGCGGCGGAGAAGTCCCGCCAGGTGCTGCGTTCGGCGTCCAGGGCCCGCCGGCCCGCCGAGGTCAACTGGTAGACGCGGCGGCGGCGCCCGCCGGCCGCCTGCCAGCTCGCCTGCACCAGGCCCGCCCGTTCCAGGCGGTGCAAGGCCGGATACACCGTGCCGGTCGGCAGGTCGACCTG
>DASWDC010000024.1:0-3520 GCA_036395655.1 Actinomycetota bacterium
CTGGAACGCCTTGCCGATGTTGGCGGTGTAGGTGGTCGCCTGCGGGGTCTTCAGGTCCCCGGCGGTGCCGGCGGAGCCGACGTAGACCCCGGCGACGCGCTTGGAGAGCTGCTGGAACTGCCCGGGGGTGCCCCAGAACAGGTTGCCCATGTGCTGCTTGGGGTTGATCGGGCCGTAGGCCTGCTCGAACGCCTTCAGCGCGGGGATCAGCCCGGCGCCGCCGACCGCCCAGAAGTACCCGTCGACCTGGCTCGGCGGCGGCAGCTGGCGCACCCAGGAGGAGTAGTCGGTGGTGTTGAGCGGCGGGAAGACCCGCTTGACCACGTTGCCGCCGGCGCCGCAGTAGTCGGCGATGAAGCCGGCCATGGAGGTCCAGGCGAAGCTGTAGTCGTCGCCGATGACCGCGACCCTCTTCCAGCCGAGCGTGTTGAACGCCAGGTCGCCGAGGCCGGCGTTCCACTGGGCGCCGTCGCCGTTGAAGCGGAAGAAGTTCGGCGCCCGCACCAGCATGGTCGGGTCGAACGACCCGGCGGTGCCGTTGATGAAGGTCTTGTCCGGGTGCGCCTTGGCGTAGTTGGCCACGGCGATCGCCTCGTCACCCGACAGCGGGCCGAGCAGGATGTCGGCGCCGAGCTGCTCCATCAGCCGCTTGGTCTCGTTGATGGCGGTGTCGGCGCGGTCGTTGGAGCAGCCGAAGCCGACGATCTTGATCGGGCGGCCGGCCACGGTGATGCCGCTCATCCCCTGTGACGGCTTGTTCGGGTTGGTCACCTTGCCGCCCGCGTAGGCGGCGAAGGCGGCCAGGGCGCCGCCGATGGTCTGTTCGTTGAAGCTACCGAAGGCGCCTTCGCAGTCGGTCAGGATGCCGAGCTTGATGGTGCCTGACGACGTCGAGGAGCCGCCGCTGGAGCTGCTCTTGCTGCTCTTGAGGCCGCACCCGGCGGCGACCAGCATCAGGACGGTGAGCGTCGCGGCCAGGCGGCCGATCGGCCGCCAGGTTGACCTGGAACTACTGCCTGCCACGGACATGCTCGGCCTCGCTTCCCTCTCGTGACCCTCCCTCGGGTCGGTGGCGCGGATCGACGGGTGTGCCAGTGCCATTGCCTGTGCCAGTTCCGGTTCCAGTGCGGCGGAGGGGGGCGGGCCGGCGCTCCCAGAGGGACGCCCAGAGCCCGAGGAGGCCGCCGGGGGAGGCGACCACGATCAGCAGGAAGATCAACCCGATCACGGTGTGGAAGCGGTCGCTGAGCGAGGCGATGTCGCGCACGTAGTTGTCCACGGCGACGAACACCAGCGCGCCGAGGAAGGCGCCGGAGAGCTGCGAGATGCCGCCGATCACCGCCACCACGATCAGGTCGAGGGAGGCGCCGAGCCCGACGGTGGCCGGGTCGATATGGCCGTTCCACCAGGTGAACATGACCCCGGCGACGGCGGCGATCAGCCCGGTGAAGGTGAACACCAGCGCCCGGTGCAGCGGCACGTTGTAGCCGAGCGAGGCCATCCGTACCGGGTCGTCGCGGATCCCCTGCGCGGTCAGCCCGAAGGGCGTCCGCAGCACCCTTCGCATGGCGGTGTAGGCGAGCGCGACCAGCAGCAGGATCGCGTAGTACAGCCGGAAGGGGTGCTGGTCGGGGCTGCCGACGGGCCAGGGCACGTAGGAGTCAATGTTGGAGATGCCGCCGAAGCCGGACAGGGTGGTGACCTGCCCGAAGAAGTAGTTCACGATCACCGCGAACACCAGCGTGATCATCATGTAGTAGATGCCGGCGCTCCTGGAGGCGACCAGCCCGAACAGGAACGCGACCGCGGTCGCCGCCAGCACCGCCACCAGGAACGCCAGCCACGGGTTCCAGCCGAGGTTGAGCCCCTTGGTCTCGCCGTGGGTGACGAAGTTGCCGTACAGGAACCCGGCGGTGCCGAACACGCCGATCTGCGCGAGCGACAGCACCCCGGCGTAGGAGTAGAGGAACGCCACCGTGGCCGCGACCAGCCCAAGGATCAGGCTGCGGGTGAGGATCTCGGTGGTGACGTAGCGGGTGTAGAGGATCGGCGCGCCCAGCAGCGCGACGGCCAGCACGATCGCCCGCCACCCCGGGCGCCGCGGCCTCCACCCGCGAACACTCGCGGCGCTCGCGGTCATTGGCGCACCGCCCCCGGCGCTCATGCCGGCCGTCCGAAGATCCCGTAGGGCCGTGCGGCGAGCACCAGCGCCAGCAGCACGAAGGTGACGATCACCGAGTAGTAGCTGTACCCGGCCGGCAGGTAGGTGGCGGCCAGCGACCCCGCCAGCCCGTACAGCAGCGCGCCGAGGGCCGCGCCCGGCAGCGACCCCATCCCGCCGATCACCACCACGACCAGGGAGTTCAGCAGCCACTGGGCGTCCACGCCCGGGGCGAGGCTGGCGAAGGAGCCGCCCACCACCCCGTCCATGGCGGCGAGCGCGGCGCCGACCAGGAAGGCGAGCGCGAAGGCGAGCTGGATGTTGATCCCGAGCGCGGAAACCATCTGCCGGTCGTCGACCCCGGCGCGGATGATCGCGCCCATGCGGGTGCGGGTGAGCCACAGCCACAGCGCCACGCCGACCACGATCGCCAGCGCCAGGATGAACAGCCGGGTGGTCGAGTAGCGCAGGTGGGTCAGCGGGATGGTGACGCTGTGGTCGAGCTGGCGCGGCCAGGCGACGTCCTCGGCGATCCCGCCGAAGTGGGCCAGCATCTGGTCGGCGGCGATGATCGACAGGGCGATGGTGATCAGCACCTGCCGCAGCTCGTCGCCCTGGTTCCAGCGCAGCAGCAGTTGCTGCACGATCAGCCCGATCCCCGCGACGAGCACGGTGGCGACCACCAGCGGCAGCAGCCACCCGCCGAAGAGGTCCACGTCGGCGCTGGTGAGCCCGAAGCCTCCCCCCTGCCCCACCCATTCGCGCTGCAGCTGCAGGGCGATGTAGCCGCCGAGCAGGAAGAAGCTGCCGTGGGCCAGGTTGACCACCCGCATCAGCCCGAACACCAGCGTGAACCCGCTGGCGACCAGGAAGTACAGCCCGGCGAGGGTGAGGCCGTCCAGCAGCGCGGCGATGAACTGGGCGGGCTGCCTGACCGCCGACTGGCTGGAGAGGAACAGGATCCAGACCAGCGCGAACGCGGCCAGCAGCGCGCTCGCCAGCACGACCGGCCGCACGGCGCGGCGCCGGACGGCGACGCCCTCGACCTCGGTGGCGGAGGCAGCGGTCACGGCAGGGTCCCTCCGCCTCAGGCGCCGAGCGCCTTGGCCACCTCGGCGCAGGTGGCGACGGTGCCGACGTTGGTCAAGGCGTAGTTGAGGCCGGCATGGTGCCACTCCTCGCTGATCGTGGAGGTGCCGTCGGAGCAGACCACCACCTCGTAGCCAGCGTCGGCGGCGTGCCGGGCGGTGTGCTCGATCGACATGTTGGTCCACGCGCCGGTGATGATCAGCGTCTCGGTGCCGAAGCCGCGCAGCAGGGTGTCCAGCCGGGTGCCGTGGAAGGCGTTCATGCGCATCT
>DASWDC010000025.1:0-4790 GCA_036395655.1 Actinomycetota bacterium
AGTCTCACCCCTGACCCACTCGACACCCCTGACCCCACTCGACACCTTTCCTAGGGGTAAGCTGCGAGCCTGCGCCGCCGGATCCACCGTAGGCCCGGCGGGGTCCCGTTCTCGCGACCTGCTGTTCGGAGCGGAGAACGGGACCCCGCCGGGCCATCCCGCCGCGGCGCAGTCCCGCACCCGGGGTATCCCTACCAACCCAACGAGAGGCGCTCATGAAAGACGTCGGCATCGTCGGCTTGCCGCTTTCAGGAAAGACAACGCTGTACAACGCGCTCACCAGGGCAGGTATCCCGACAGGCGGGGCAGTTGGGAAGGCGAGCGTGGCCGCGGTGCCGGTGCCGGACCCGCGGGTGGACGTGCTGGCTGAGCTGGAACGCTCGCGTAAGCGGGTTCACGCGCAGGTCCGCTTCGTGGACGTGGCGGGGCTCTCCGCTGCCGGGGCGTCCGGCAAGGGCGGCCTGTCGGCGCAGGGGCTTGGGGCGCTGCGGGAGGTCGACGCGCTGGCGCTGGTGCTGGCCGCTTTCGACGGCGGCACCGAACCGGTCGAGGCCGCCGCCGACCTCAGCCTGGAGCTGACCGTGGCGGACCTCGTCAGCGTCGAATCCGGGGCCGAGAAAGCCGCCAAGCGCGCCAAGGCCGGCGTCAAAGGTGCCGCGTCCGAAGCGGAGACCCTGTCGAGGGCGCGGGAGCTGCTCGAATCCGGCACGCCGCTGCGCGCGGCCGGCTGGGAACCCGAGCAGCTGAAGCTGCTGCGCAACTTCTCGCCGCTGACGCTCAAGCCGGCGCTGGCGGTGGTGAACCTCGGCGAGGACCAGATCGGCGAGGCCGCCGCGCGGGCCGCCACGGTCGAGGAGGCGCTCGACGTGCCCGCCGTGGCGTTGCCGGCCGCGCTGGAGGCGGAGGCGGCCGAGTTGGCACCGGAGGAGTCGGCCGCCTTCCTGGCGGAGTACGGGATCGAGCGGGGCGGCCTCGACCAGGTGATCGGCGCGGCCTGGCGGCTGCTGGACCTGGAGACCTTCTTCACCACCGGCGAGGATGAGACCCGCGCCTGGGAGGTCCACCGCGGGGCGACCGCGCCGGAGGCCGCCGGGCGGATCCACTCCGACCTCGAACGCGGCTTCATCCGCGCCGAGGTGATCTCCTACGACGACCTGGTCGCGGCCGGCGGCTGGGACGCGGCCCGCGCCAAGGGCCTGCTCCACAGCGAGGGCAAGTCCTACGTCGTCGGCGAGGGCGACTGCCTGCACATCCGCTTCAACGTCTGACCACCCGGCGCCAGGGCCTCAGCGGCTCAGCCGCCGCGTTGGGCGTCCTGGCCCCGGGCGTCCTGCTGGAGGGTGCGGGGTAGCGCGAAATGGACGTCTTCGGGGACCACGGGGACCTCGCGGACCTCGCGGGCGCCGCGCTCCCGGAGCGCCTCGACCAGGTCGGCGACCAGCCATTCGGGCGCTGAGGCGCCGGAGGTGACCCCGACGGTGGCGACGCCCTCGAACCAGGACGGGTCGAGCGCGGCGGCGTCGGGGATGAGGTGGCTCTGGCAGCCGAGGCCGCGGGCGACCTCGACCAGCCGCTGGGAGTTCGAGGAGTTGTCGGAGCCGATCACCAGGATCAGCTCGCAGTCGGCGGCCAGCGCCTTGACGGCCGCCTGGCGGTTCTGGGTGGCGTAGCAGATGTCGTCCGAGCGCGGCCCGGCGAGCGCCGGGAAGCGCTCGCGGAGGCGGTCCACCACGCCGACGGTCTCGTCGACCGACAGGGTGGTCTGGGTCAGGTAGGCGACCCGCCGCGGGTCGGGGATCCGGACGCGGCCTGCCTCGTCCTCGTCTGAGACCAGGTGGATGGCGGCGGCTGCCTGGCCCATGGTGCCGGCGACCTCTTCGTGGCCCTCGTGCCCGATGAGGACGATGTCGTAGCCCTGCGCGGCGAACTTGCGCGCCTCCTGGTGGACCTTGGTGACCAGCGGGCAGGTGGCGTCGATCACCCGCAGATGGCGCTCCCTGGCCTCCGCGTGCACCGAGGGCGCCACGCCATGGGCGGAGAACACCACGGTCGCGCCCTGTGGCACCTCGCCGAGCTCCTCCACGAAGACGGCGCCCAGCTCCTCCAGCCGCCGGACGACGTGGTGGTTGTGGACGATCTGCTTGCGGACGTAGACCGGCGGGCCGTAGGTCTGGAGGGCGACCTCGACGATCTCGATGGCGCGGTCCACGCCGGCGCAGTAGCCGCGTGGCGCGGCCAGCAGCACCCGTGCCGGAGCCCGGAAGTCAGGGACCGGGTTGCCGGGGCCGGGGCCGGGGATCTGGTCGGTGGTGTCGGTGGACATGCCCCATTCTACGGATGGGCCAGCCCAATGGGCTTGCGCCAGCCGGCATCTCCCAAAATCCCTCATCTATTTCATATCTTTCATAGCCGCCGTTTCTCGCGTTCCTCGCTGGATCAAGCGATCCAAGCGCAACCGCTTCTCGGCGCAGTAGACGAACTCGCGCATTTGCACGATGCGGCGGAGTCCGTTTCAGCGTGAAATGACGTTCGCTTCCGAGCCGGACCCCACTCCGGCCCGGTTTTTCCCTATGGCCCCCCAACCCAAAAGGAAGCGAACGGCTTGATGGCTCCAGCCCCTCCGCCTCAGTTCGGCACGAGCATCCGGCGCGGCGCCCGGTCCCGTTGGACCTGGGCGGCGATCGGGCTCATCGTGCTGCTGCTCGCCGCGCTGAGCCAGCTCCCCTTCTCCCCTCACGCTCGCGCGGACGTGGTGCCGACCCCGGACATCACCGCCCACACCAACGGGCGGGTCGCGGCGATCACCAAGCTCGGCAATGTCATCTACATCGGCGGCACCTTCACCACCGTCACCACCCTCGGGGGCACCGAGGTCGCCATGCCGTACCTGGCCGCCGTCGACGCGACCACCGGCGACCTGATCACCAGCTTCGCACCGAGCCCCAACGCCCAGGTCCGGGCGCTGGCCAATGACGGCACCAAGATCTTCGCGGCGGGCGACTTCACCAGCATCGGTGGTGCCGCCCGCACCAAGCTGGCCGCCGTCAACGCCAGCACCGGCGCCGCCGACGCCACCTTCATCGCCCACCCGGCCGGCGGCGGCGACACCATCTACGCGCTGATGTCGAGCACCCTGCATGTGTTCGTGGGCGGCAGCTTCTCCCAGATCGTCGACGGCGGCGGCCCCCACAGCCTGCCTCGCTTCGCGATGCTTTCGGCCTCCACCGGGACCGTGACCAGCTGGCGGCCGGCGGTGAACAACGCCGTCTACGCGATCAGCTTCTCCTCCAGCCGCTCCCGGGTGTTCCTCGGCGGCAAGTTCACGACCGCCGGAGGTGCCGCCCACAACGGACTCGTCTCGCTGGTCGCCTCGAGCGGCGCTGTGGACAGCGCCTTCACGGCCAACAGCGTCTACCCGGTCCTCAGCCTGGCGGTCAGCCCCAACCGCGTGTACCCGGGAATCGCCGGCTCCAGCGGGGGACGCTGCGCCGGGTTCAACGCCACCAGCGGCGCCAGGGCCTTCTGGATCGTGACCAACGGCAACGTCCAGGCCACCAGCTACCAGAACGGCATCCTCTACTGCGGCGGCCACTTCTCCGGCGCCGGCTCGTTCGGCGGCCTCCAGCGGGCCAAGGAAGGCGCCGTCAACACCACCACCGGCGCGGTCACCGACTACGCCCCCGCCTTCAACAGCCCGCTCGGCATCTTCGCGCAGGGGTTCAGCGGCACCAAGCTGCTCACCGGCGGCGACTTCACCACCGTCTCCGGGGTCGGCCAGCAGGGATACGCGCAGGTCCCGACCTCCTGAGACCCACTCCTCGCCTACCCCGCCGGTCTCGGCTCCGGCTCCAGTTCTGAGCCCGCGCCGGGCTCCGGCGGGTGGGCGGCGGTGGCGCGCAGCGAGGCGTGCCGGGACCAGGCGATCACGGCGGCGGCCCCGGCGGTGACCGCGCCGAGCAGGAACGCCGCGCCGGTGCCGACATGCTGGACAAGCGCGCCGCCAACGGCGCTGCCGAGCGCGATCCCAGCGGTGAACGCGCAGGTCACCCAGGTGAACGCCTCGGTAAGGGTGCCGTCAGGGGCGGCCCGGTCGACCAGCAGGTACAGGCAGGCGATCCCTGGGGCGATCGCCAGGCCCGCCAGCGCCATCGCGGCCCCGAACGGGAGTGGCGAGCGGGCCAGGGTCAGCGGCACGAAGTCGACCGCGATCAAGCCGAACAGCAGCCACAGCCGCCGCTCGGGTGCGCCGGACGGCTTGCGGGCGCCGGCCAGCACGCCGCCGATCATGCTGCCCAAACTCCAGATCGCCAGGAACGGGCCGGCCAGGGCGCGGCTGCCGAAGTGCTCGGAGACCGCCGGGACCGCCACCTCGACCGCGCCGATGCCGACCGCGAAGGCCAACGCCGCCGTCACCAGCGTGCGGATCCCCGCGACGCCAAGCGCGCCGGCCCAGTGGCTGGAGCGGCGGCTCCCGCTGCCCCGCCAGGCACGGGACGCCGGGCTGGTCGCGAACCAGAGCGTGCCGCCGAAGGCGAGCAGCCCGATCGCCAGCATCGCGACCGCCGGGGAGAGGGCGGTGGCCAGCGCGACCACCAGCAGCGGCCCGACGATGAAGTTGACCTCCTGCCCCGCCGCCTCCAGCGAGAAAGCCGCCTGCAGCGCCGGCCCGCGCCCGAGCAGAGTCGACCACAGCGCCCGCATGCACGGCGCCAGCGGCGGGATCAGCACCCCCGCCAGCGCCGCGAACAGCGGCAACACCGGCCGCCAGCCGAACTGGGCCGCGGCGGCCA